>CAYSVF010000670.1:0-1500 GCA_964434415.1 uncultured Parvibaculum sp. | reverse complement strand
GTGGACGACACCACCCCCTTTTCGTCGATCTCGACACCCGGCAGCTTCGCCACGTCGGACCCGGTCGCGATGACGATGTTCTTCGCGTCGAGCGTCTGCTTGCCGTCCTTGCCGTCGACCTCGACCTTGCCCGGCGCGACGATCTTGCCTGCGCCTTTCAGCCAGTCGATCTTGTTTTTCTTGAAGAGGAACTCGATGCCCTTGGTATTGCCGTCGATCGCCTCGTCCTTGAAGGCGAGCATCTTTTTCAGGTCGAGCTTCGGCGTGCCGACATTGATGCCCATATCGGCAAACTTGTGACCGGCTTCCTCGAAAAGTTCGGACGCGTGCAACAGCGCCTTGGAGGGAATGCAGCCGATATTGAGGCAGGTGCCGCCCAGCGCGTCGCGCTTTTCGACCACGCCGACCTTCTGCCCGAGCTGCGCGGCCTTGATCGCGCATTCATAGCCGCCCGGGCCCGCACCGATCACCACGAGATCATACGCATCAGCCATGGTCATTCCTTCTCAAGCTTCTTGCACACATCTTCCGGCGCTTCCTTGACGAAAATACCGCTGAGATCCCCGCCGCCATCCGACGCCGCAAAGCAGATGACGGTATGTCCACCGATACCCGATTTCACATAGGCGACCATCTGCGGATTTACCCAGACGGCTTCGCCGGAAGAAACCTCGGTGAACTGGATCATGCGTTCCGCCCTTAAAGGTCCAGCAACAGACGTTGCGGGTCTTCCAGGCTTTCCTTCACGCGCACCAGGAAGGTCACCGCTTCCTTGCCGTCCACAATCCGGTGGTCGTAGGAAAGCGCCAGATACATCATCGGACGGATCTTGATCTCGCCGTCGATCACCATCGGGCGTTCCTGGATCTTGTGCATGCCGAGAATGCCCGACTGCGGGGCATTCAGGATCGGCGTGGACATGAGGGAACCGTAAACGCCGCCATTGGAGATGGTGAAGGTACCGCCCTGCAGCTCTTCCAGCTTCAGGTCGCCGTCGCGCGCGCGGCGGCCGAAATCGTTGATCGTCTTTTCGATGCCCGCAATGCTCAGGTCCTGTGCATCGCGGACCACCGGCACGACAAGCCCCTTCTCGGTGCCGACCGCCACGCCGAGATTGTAGTAGTTCTTGTAGATCAGGTCGTCGCCGTCGATCTCGGCGTTCACGGCCGGGATTTCCTGCAGCGCATGGATGCAGGCCTTCGCGAAGAAGCCCATGAAGCCCAGCCGCACGCCGTGCTTCTTCTCGAAGAGATCCTTGTGCGCGCTCCGGAGCGACATCACCGCCGTCATATCCACCTCGTTGAAAGTGGTGAGCATGGCCGCGGTGTTCTGCGCTTCCTTGAGGCGGGAGGCGATGGTTTTCCTGAGCCGCGTCATGCGCACGCGCTCTTCGCGCGCGCTCTGATCGGCAGGCGCGGGCGCGGAAGCTGCATCGGCGGGCTTTGTCGCCTGCTTTGCTTCCGGCTTCGTTTCCGATTGCGTCGAGGCGCCGCCTTCCGC
>CAYSVF010000669.1:0-1504 GCA_964434415.1 uncultured Parvibaculum sp. | reverse complement strand
ACCATGGAGAAGGCCGGCGAGAGCATGGACAATGCCATGGACGACATGCATGACGGCATGGAAGACGCCACCGGCAACCAGTAAGGCTGCGCTCCTAAGCCCAGCGCATCTTCCCTTCAGCAACTCCACGAGCCAATGAAAGGACAAGACATGCTTGGATGGGCACTCACGTTTCTGGTCATTGCGATCATCGCGGCCGTATTCGGCTTCGGCGGCATCGCCGCCGCCTCGGCCTCGATCGCAAAGATCATCTTCTTCATCTTCCTGGCGCTGTTCGTCATCAGCCTGATCGCAGGCGCGGTACGCGGCCGGCGACCGCCGCTCTAAATCCAGGAGCGGGCAAGGAAACGAAAAAGGGCGGTCCCGTGAGGGACCGCCCTTCCTTTTGCGGTATTGCGAAAACTCAGGCTGCGCCTTCGGCGTATTTCTTCATGTCCTCGCGCAGATCGGTCTTGAGGATCTTGCCGTTCGGGTTGCGCGGCAGCGGCTCGTGGCGAAGCTCGATCTTCTTGGGCACCTTGAAGGCGGCGAGCAGCTTTCCGACATGCTCGCGAAGCTCGTCTTCGGTGACCTGCTTGCCCGGTGCGACCTGCACCACGGCGCCGACTTCCTCGCCCAGTACCTTGTGGGGGATGGCGACGACCGCGGCATCCATCACAGCCGGATGGGCATAGAGCGCATCCTCGACTTCGACGCAGTAGATGTTCTCGCCGCCGCGGATCAGCATGTCCTTGGCGCGGTCGAGGATGTAGACGAAGCCTTCCTCATCCATGCGCACCAGATCGCCGGATTTGAACCAGCCGTTTTCGAAGGACTTTTCCGTCGCTTCGGGCTTGTTCCAGTATCCCTTCACGATGTTGGGACCCTTGATCCAGAGCTCGCCCACCTGACCGGCAGGAACATCCTTGCCGTTCTCATCGACCACCCGCAGGTCGCATGTCGGCACGGCGGGGCCTGCGCTGTCGGGCTTTGCCACATAGTCCTCGGCGAGGTTCTGCGTGGTGATGGACGAGGTTTCGGTCAGGCCGTAACCGTTGGAGGGATGGACCTTGGGAAACTGCTGCTTGATGCGCTTCACCAGGTCGGGGGCTGACGGTGCGCCGCCATATCCGATCCCTTCCACGGAGGAGGTGTCGAACTTGTCGAACATCGGGCTTTCGAGCACCTGCCAGACCATGGCGGGGACGCCGCCGAAAGTCGTGACCCGCTCGCGGTCGATCAGCTCCAGCGCGTGTTCGGGGTTCCATTTGTGGATGATGACAAGCTTGCCGCCGGAGAAATAGTTCGGCACGAGGATCGAATGGCAGCCCGTGGCGTGGAAGAGCGGCACGGAAAGCAGCATGACGCGCTGCGGCCCCTCCGGATCGGGCGCAGGCGGCATTTCGCCCCGGCGCAGGAAGGAACGCGCCTGACCGGCGGCCGCGTTCAGCAGATTGTTGCAGATATTGCGATGCGTACCGAGCGCGCCCTTCGGCTTGCCCGTCGTGCCGGAGGTATAGAAGAT
>CAYSVF010000668.1:0-1504 GCA_964434415.1 uncultured Parvibaculum sp. | reverse complement strand
TTGAATTCGAATGAGTCCATCGGCTCCTGCTCCGCCAGGGTCGTGTTGCGGGAAGCGGGTTGATTAGGCTTGGCTGAATCGCGGGCTGGCCGCGCTTCCGCCCAGGCGAGGCCCCCCGCGGAATTGGCGCGGAGATTAGCCGCTTCCGCCCGTCGGTCGCAAGCCGTATATAGGGCGGAAACCGCCAAATGCCGCCGGATCGTCGATGCAGCGCCCGGCGAGCCAGCAAAATGGGCTCAAGCCAGCCGCTTCTGCGCAGATACCGCAGCGTCCGGCTTGACTTTAGGGTTGCGGCGATCCGCCGCACCATTTGAAATGTCGCCCGTTTGGGAGAAAGACAGCATGACGGGATCGCAATCCGCCGCCGGAAAATCGACCGTGGGAGCACATGCAGGAAATCCGCTGATCGTGATTCCGGCCCGCATGGCCTCCAGCCGCCTGCCGGGAAAGCCGCTGGCGGATATCGGCGGAGCGCCCATGATCGTCCAGGTGATGCGCCGGGCCGAAGAGGCGGATCTGGGTCGGGTGGTCGTCGCGGCGGCGGAAAAGGAAATTGCCGATGCCGTGACGGCCGCGGGCGGCGAGGCGGTACTCACCGACCCCGATCTCCCCTCGGGCTCCGACCGCATCTGGCAGGCGGTCAACGAACTCGACCCGCAAGGTCGCCACAGCATCATCATCAATGTGCAGGGCGATTTGCCGACGCTCGATCCGGCGCTGATCCGCGTCGCATATGAAGCGTTGATCCGCCCCGGCGCGGATATTTCGACGCTGGCTGCCATCATTACCGACCCGCATGAGCGCGAAAATCCCAATGTGGTGAAGGCCGTCGCCGCCTTTCCGGACGCTGCGAAGGGGGAGACCCCTTTCGCACGCGCTCTTTATTTCACCCGCGCCACCGCGCCCTGGGGCGAGGGACCGCTTTACCATCACATCGGTCTTTACGGGTATCGCCGCGAGGCGCTGTCGCGTTTCGTGGGGATGCCGCCTTCGCAGCTCGAGCAGCGCGAAAAACTTGAGCAGCTTCGGGCACTTGAGGCGGGGATGTCCATCGAAGTGGCGCTCGTTGACACCGTTCCGCTCGGTGTCGATACTCCCGCCGACCTCGAAAAGGCCCGCATTGCGCTCGGCTTGAGCTAGCAGAGCCGGGCGCAGTCATCATGTTCTGGAAAGCAAAAAGATGAGCGAAACCCTCGCGGCGAACACCATTGCCTTCCAGGGCGAGCCGGGAGCCAACTCCCATATTGCCTGCCGGGAAGCCTTTCCCGACATGACGGAAATGCCGTGCGCCACCTTCGAGGAAGCGATTGCCGCCGTGCAGGAGGGGAGGGCGCGTCTTGCCATGCTGCCCATCGAGAACTCGCTGGCGGGCCGCATCGGCGACATCCACCATCTGCTGCCCGAATCCGGTCTTTATATTGTCGGCGAGCACTTCCTGCGCATTCGCTTTCACCTGATGGCGGTAAAGGGCTCGAAAATCGAAGGGCTGAAGACGGTGCAGAGC
>CAYSVF010000667.1:0-1508 GCA_964434415.1 uncultured Parvibaculum sp. | reverse complement strand
CTCTTGATGGGCGGCATCTCAGTGGAGAACATGACGCTCCTCGGCGGCTTGCTGGCGAGGCTGGTCTTCTCGAGGGCCGCCCTGGTCACGCGCCCCACCTCGGCGGTGGTCGCCGGCTTGGTCTGCACGCTGGAGCGCGTGGCGCGGGCGGTCACCATGGGCGGGCTGGAGCGCACCAAGGGCAGCGAACTGAGAACCGTGGGCGAAGCGCTCGCCTTTTTGCGTCAGCCGGAACCGCCCGGCGGTTTTCGCGAAGCCTTCGAGATGTTCCCTCTGCTGAAGACCGTCATGGCGATGAAGCCGAAGACGCTCTCCTCGGCCCCCTGTCAGGAGGTGGTGCTGCAAGACAAGGATATCGATCTGACCGGCCTTCCCGTTCAATCCTGCTGGCCGGGCGAGCCTGCGCCGCTCATCACCTGGCCGCTCGTCGTCACCAAGGGACCGGGCAAGCGCAAGGAAGACGATTTCAATCTCGGTATTTACCGGATGCAGGTGCTGGGACGCGACAAGACCATCATGCGCTGGCTCGCCCACCGGGGCGGCGCGCAGCATCATGCGCGGTGGAAAAACGAAAAGACCGAGCCTCTGCCCGCCGCCATCGTCATCGGCGCGGACCCCGGCACCATTCTCGCCGCCGTCACCCCTGTGCCGGACACGCTTAGCGAATATCAGTTCGCCGGTCTCCTGCGCGGGAAGAAAGTGGAACTTGTCGACTGCAAGACGGTACCGCTCAAAGTGCCCGCGGAAGCCGAGATTGTCATCGAGGGACATGTTTCGCTCGATGAATATGCCGATGAAGGCCCTTATGGCGATCACACGGGCTATTACAATTCAGTCGAAAAATTCCCGGTCTTCACCGTGACCGCCATCACCATGCGGAAAGACCCGATCTATCTCTCGACCTTTACCGGCCGTCCGCCGGACGAGCCCTCCGTGCTGGGAGAAGCGCTCAATGAGGTGTTCATTCCGCTGTTGCAGCAGCAATTCCCGGAGATCACTGATTTCTGGCTACCGCCGGAAGGCTGCTCCTACCGCATCGCCGTCATCTCGATGAAGAAGGCCTATCCGGGTCACGCCAAGCGCGTGATGATGGGGGCATGGTCCTTCCTGCGCCAGTTCATGTACACGAAATGGGTCATCGTCGTAGATGACGACATCGATGCGCGGGACTGGAAAGACGTGATGTGGGCGATTTCCACACGCATGGATCCGGTGCGCGACGTGACGATGATCGAGAACACACCGATCGACTATCTCGACTTCGCTTCGCCGGAATCGGGCCTTGGCGGCAAGATCGGTCTCGACGCGACCAATAAATGGCCACCGGAAACGAAGCGCGAATGGGGCCAGCAGATCCGCATGTCCGACGAGGTGATCGACGAGGTCACGAAGAAGTGGACGAAGATGGGCCTCCCCGGCACCGGCAAACCGATCTGGAAAAAGTAACTCCGGGAGTCACATCCCGCTCCCCCGCCCCGTCTTTCAGGCAGGACCACCTCTTGAAAGAC
>CAYSVF010000666.1:0-1511 GCA_964434415.1 uncultured Parvibaculum sp. | reverse complement strand
TATCACAACCGCGCCGCGGCGGTTCTCGATGGCGATGACGGGCAGGTGATCCTTGACCTGGCGACGGGGCACTACTGGGTCAAGACCGGTTTCCGCCGCCAGACCTTCACGCCAGACGGCCAGCTTCTGGATACGCAGATCTACTGGGGCAGCATCTTCAAGCGGTTGCATACTCGCGGCTGGATCAACGGCACGTTCGGCACCTGGGCTGCCGACATCACCGGCGGCGCAATGTCGGTCTTTGCGCTGTCGGGGATTGTTCTCTTTCTGCTGCCGCGCCTTCGCCGTCGCAGAAATCGCAGGCAGCGCGGCGCATAACGTCCTAATGTGGGGTGGCGCCGTCGCTGCCGGCGAAGAGCGGCGCAATGACCCTTGTGATTAACGGGATCAGGATCATTCCCACGGCCAAGCCGAACAGGCCGTCCAGCCCTGCCGTGATCATCCATTGAAGGAACCCGTTCGACGGCCCCTCAATGCCATGCACCGCGCCTTCCGCCAGATGGTGGATCCAGTCGTACAGCACCGGCCAGCCCAATACGTCGAGCCCGTGGATCAGGATCGAACCGCCGACCCAAAGCATTGCCGCGGTGCCGACGGTTGAGAGAAGTGCCATCAATTTCGGCATGCCTTTTACCAGCCCCCTGCCGATTGCCTGCCCGAAACCGGTCCGGGCCGTGGCAGCCAGAAAGAGCCCGATATCGTCCATCTTCACGATGAGTGCGACTGTCCCGTAGACCGCCGCAGTGATCGCCACGGCGACCAATGCCAGCGTTGCCGCCTCCATCCAAAGGCTCGCTTCAGGGATGGCGGCCAGCGCAATAGTCATGATCTCGGCCGACAGAATGAAGTCGGTCTTGATCGCGCCACTCACCCGCTTTTCTTCCAGATGCACCGGATCGCCGACCTCCATATCGGCCTCGATCTCCGGGTCGCCATGGGGGAAGAGCTTGTGGAATATCTTCTCGGCCCCCTCAAAACAGAGATACATGCCGCCGAGCATCAGCAGCGGCGTGATCAGCCAGGGAGCGAATGTGTTCATCAGCATCGCTGCGGGCAGAAGGATCACAAGCTTGTTGAACAGTGACCCCTTGGTGATCTTCCAGATGATCGGCAGTTCACGCTTGGCTTCGAAGCCATGGACGTATTTCGGCGTCACCGCCGCATCATCGATGATGATGCCAGCGGTCTTCGATCCCGCCTTTGCAGCCATGCCCGCGACATCATCGACGCTTGCCGCCGCAACCTTGGCGATGGCCGCCACATCGTCCAGAAGTGCCAGTAACCCGCTCATATCCGTCCTGCCGCCATGTTCCTTGCTTGCAACCTAGCGGATCGGCGGGCCGAGGCAAGGCGATGACGGATTCGCACACAGTTGCGTCGCCCCTGCCCCATTGTAGAGCCTGTTTTCGCTAACACCCGGCTGTTTCCGCTAACATATTGAATATATGTGTTTTATATGCAGTCTGATTTTGGTATCCGGTGTGGAATTTGCGGGCCACCGGATTACCGCA
>CAYSVF010000665.1:0-1514 GCA_964434415.1 uncultured Parvibaculum sp. | reverse complement strand
CTCCAGCGCCGCTTTTTGTTCCGGATCGGTTTCGGAGGCAACGCCGGTTTCCAGCACCCCCCCGAGCGCCCGAAAGCCATCCGGGCGCGGCGGTTGCGTCTCGCAGATGCCCTGCACTTCCTTGACCGCATCGACGACCACGGCCAGCGCCTCGCGATTGAGCCGCAGCGGCGCGGGTGTCGCGCTCTGGTCTATCGAGAGCGATGCCTGGCAGTTACCGCGCTTGATATGCTTGCCTAGCGCCTCGCGCAGGCGCGCCTCCAGCCCGTCGATGCCGGCCGGCAGGCGGAACCGGCAGTCGAACGACTTGCCGTTCACGCTGCGCAGTTCCCAGTGCCAGCGCATGTCGCCCAGCGCGCCGTCTGCGCGGGCAAAGCCTGTCATGGAGTTGAGCGACATCTGGGCCTCCGGGAATCGTGTCGGTCGGAGCCGCATCATAGCAGGCCCGACAATAGGTATGGGATCGCGAGGGCTAGTTGCCCTGTTTTTGGCGGCGCTCGCGCTCCACCTGGCGCCATTTGGCGACATTGCGGCGGTGCTGGGCCAGCGTGTCGGAGAAGACATGCCCCCCGCTGCCATCCGCCACGAAATAAAGATGCTTGGTATCGGGCGGATCGAGCACCGCGCGCAGCGACGCCTCGCCCGGATTGCAGATCGGCGTCGGCGGCAATCCGTCGATCACATAGGTGTTGTAAGGCATCGCCTTGGCGATCTCGCTACGCCGAAGCGGACGGCCCAGCGGCCCCTTGCCGCCCACCAGCCCGTAAATGATCGTCGGGTCGGACTGGAGGCGCATCGGCATTTTCAGCCGGTTCGTGAAGACCGACGCAACCAGCGGGCGTTCTTCCGGCAGTCCCGTTTCCTTCTCCACGATGGACGCGAGGATGACGGCCTCTTCCTTGGTTTTGACCGGCAGGCCTTTCGCCCGGCTCGCCCACAGCTTGTCGATGAGCTTGTCATGCGCCTTGCGCATCCGCGCGACGATCTCGGCGCGGGTGGTGCCGCGGGTGAAGCTGTAGGTTTCCGGCAGAAGCGAGCCTTCCGGCGGCGTCTCGGGCAGCTTGCCCTTCAGCACCGGGTCCTTCGCCACGATCGCCATGATCTGTTCGCTGGTCAGCCCTTCCGGCAGGGTGATGCGGTGCTGGATCGACTTGCCCGCGCGCAGGATGCCGACGATGGAGGCCATGCTGGCATGGGCGGGAATTTCATACTCCCCGGCCTTCAGCGCGGCGTCCGCGCCTTCAAGCCTGACGCCGAGGCGGAAGATCATCTCGTCGGAAATGGCCCCGGCGCCTTCCAGGCGGCCCGCGATATCGCGCACGCCGATACCTTTGGGCAGCATCACCACGACGGGCTCTTCCGCCGGGCCCGGGGTTTCGTATTTCCATTTTCCATAGAGGAAAAAGCCGCCGGCCAGCAAGGCGACCAGCACGGGCAGTCCGATCAGGTGCCAGAGGACGAGCCGCATGAAGAAGCCGCGCGACGATGTCTGCGCGGCTTCCCCTGTCTCGTTC
>CAYSVF010000664.1:0-1521 GCA_964434415.1 uncultured Parvibaculum sp. | reverse complement strand
GCGGCGGACTATAGCCGTCACCCGCTGCTTTGCAAACCGCCTCTCGCCACATGACAGCCAGTTAAGTTTCGGCCCTGAAAGGCATTTTCCCCACATGCCGTCGGTGCTAGTGTCTCCGCTCCCTCACCGCGTAGCGAAAGCCCTGCGAACCCGCCATGTCTGCCGAAAATTCGACCGATCTCACGGCCCAATTACGCCGTATTGCCGATGCGCTGGAGCGCCTCGCGCCGGCCGCCCCCGAGGGCGCCGCGCTCGATGCCGCCGATGCCTTTGTCTGGCAGGCAGACAGCGCCGTCCTCCAGCCCGTGCCCAGGGTCTCTCGGGTGGATATGTCGCTTCTGCAGGGGGTGGACCGCCTGCGCGACATCCTTCTGGAGAACACGCGCCGTTTCGCCAGAGGCCTTCCGGCCAACAATGCGCTTCTCTGGGGCGCACGGGGCATGGGCAAAAGCTCTCTGGTCAAGGCCGCCCACGCAGCGGTGAACGAAGAAAACCCGTCCTCGCTCGTCCTGATCGAAATCCATCGCGAGGATATCGAGACCCTGCCCCGGCTCATGGTCCGGCTCCGCGACCAGCCGCGCCGGGTCGTCATTTTCTGCGACGACCTCTCCTTCGACCATGACGATACCGACTACAAATCGCTGAAAGCGGTGCTCGAAGGCGGCATAGAGGGACGGCCCGAGAATGTCCTCTTTTACGCCACCTCCAACCGCCGTCATCTGATGCCGCGCGACATGGTGGACAATGAACGCTCCACCGCGATCAACCCGTCCGAGGCGGTGGAGGAGAAAGTCTCCCTCTCCGATCGTTTCGGTCTGTGGCTCGGCTTTCACAATTGCAGCCAAGCCGATTATCTGGAGATGATCGATGGCTATGCCCGCTATCACGGGCTCAAGATCGAAACCGGGGAGCTCCATGCGCAGGCCATCGAATGGGCCGCCACGCGCGGCGCGCGCTCGGGCCGCGTCGCCTGGCAGTTCATTCAGGATCTGGCGGGACGCCTCGGATCGCCGCTGAAAAACTAAAGGCTCAGCTTCCGATCAGTCCGGTCGGGTTGAGCGCCTTCGCACCTTTGCGGATTTCGAAGTGAACCTGCGGCGTCACCACGCTGCCCGTTTTGCCGGCCAGGGAGATTTCCTGCCCGCGCACGACCCTGTCGCCGCGCTTCACCAGCAGCTTGCTGTTATGCGCATAGGCCGTCACCCAGCCATTGGAGTGGCGGATGAGAAGCAGATTGCCATAGCCCTTGAGCTCATTGCCCGCATAGGCGACGACACCACTCTGCGCGGCATGGACGGGCGTTCCTTCCGGCACCGCGATATTGATGCCGTCATTGTGAAGCCCGTTCGCCTTGGGCCCGTAGCTTGAAATCACCTTGCCCCGAACGGGCCAGATGAAGCGCCCCGTCGCAGCCGGCGGCGCCGGGATCGGCTTTTTGGGCGCGCGCGGCGTATAGCTCGTCGCCACGGCGGTCCATCTCGATGCCGAGCTCGCGCACCATCGCCTGGTTCTCGGCGCGCA
>CAYSVF010000663.1:0-1527 GCA_964434415.1 uncultured Parvibaculum sp. | reverse complement strand
GCTGTTCGTCTACCGCGAGGAATACTACCTGAAGAACAAGGAGCCCAAGCCCGGCACCGACGAATACATCAAGTGGGAAGGCGAAATGAACGACGCGCGCGGCAAGTCGGAAATCATCGTTGCCAAGCAGCGCCATGGTCCTACCGGAACCGTCCCTCTCGGCTTTCAGGGCGAATTCACCCGCTTCTTCGATCTTGCGGAAGACTATCAACTGCCGGAGCGTTTCGAGTAGGCCGCCCGAAAGGCCACCGAACACGACATGGCGAAGAACAGAACCTCCTTCATCTGCCAATCCTGCGGCGCAGTTACAACCCGCTGGGCAGGCAAATGCGATTCGTGCGGCGAATGGAATACAATCGTCGAGGAAGGAACCTCGGGTAACGGCATCGGGGGTGGACCAGCGGGCCTCCGATCGCGGCGTAAGGGACGGCCCGTCGCCCTCGCCTCCCTTGATGGAGAGATCGAGGATGCGCCGCGGATCGCGTCCGGGATTGCCGAACTGGACCGCGCAACGGGAGGCGGCTTCGTTCGTGGCTCGGCGCTGCTGGTCGGAGGCGATCCGGGCATCGGAAAGTCAACGCTGCTGATGCAGGCGGCGGCGGCATTGGCGCGCAGGGGCCACAGGGTCGTATACGTATCAGGCGAAGAGGCCGTGGCGCAGGTTCGGCTGCGTGCACAGCGGCTTGGTGCATCGAATGCGCCCGTCGAACTGGCCGCAGAGACGAATGTCGAGGATATTCTGGCGACGCTCTCCGAAGGCAGGCGGCCCGACCTTGTGATTCTCGACTCGATCCAGACCCTCTGGACAGATCTCGCTGATTCGGCTCCCGGCACCGTCACACAGGTTCGCGCATCGGCGCAGGCGGTCATCCGACACGCGAAATCCACAGGTTCTGCAGTCGTCCTCGTCGGCCACGTGACGAAGGACGGACAGATCGCCGGCCCCCGCGTCGTCGAACACATGGTCGACGGCGTGCTCTATTTCGAGGGCGAAGGTGGGCACCACTACAGGATCCTTCGCACCGTAAAGAACCGCTTTGGCCCCACCGACGAGATCGGCGTTTTCGAAATGTCCGACAAGGGACTGAGCGAGGTTTCCAATCCGTCCGAACTGTTTCTTGGCGAACGGCACGCAAAAACGCCCGGAGCCGCGGTTTTCGCTGGAATGGAGGGCACACGGCCGGTGCTCGTGGAGATTCAGGCGCTCGTGGCGCCTTCTCCTCTCGGCACGCCACGCAGAGCCGTCGTTGGCTGGGATAACGCGCGTCTTTCCATGGTGCTCGCCGTTCTGGAATCGCACTGTGGCGTTCGTTTCGCGACCAACGACGTGTACCTCAATGTTGCTGGCGGCTATCGCATTTCCGAGCCCGCCGCCGACCTTGCCGTGGCTGCCGCGTTGGTCTCGTCGCTCAGCGGTATTGCCCTGCCCGCCGATTGCGTCTATTTCGGCGAAATCAGCCTTTCGGGGGCGGTCAGGCCGGTCGCGCATGCGCAACAGCGGTTGAAGGAAGCGGAGAAGCTGGGGTT
>CAYSVF010000662.1:0-1529 GCA_964434415.1 uncultured Parvibaculum sp. | reverse complement strand
CCCTACAACATGGTTCGCGCGACGTTTGACGCGCTGAAGAACGAGCAGAGCCCGCGTATGGTTGCGGCGCGCCGCGGGAAGAAGGTCAGCGACATCGTTGGCCGTCGTTCCGATGCCGCCGCCGAAAGCGGCCTCGAGTAAGCGCGGAGAGGTAACGGACAATGGCTGCCAAGAAGTCGGCGAAGACCATCACGGTTCAGCAGATCGGAAGCCCGATCCGCCGCAAGGCGGACCAGCGTGCCACGCTGGTGGGTCTTGGACTGAACAAGATGAACAAGACGCGGACCCTTGCCGATACGCCGGCGGTTCGCGGCATGATCAATAAGCTGCCCCACCTCGTTCGCATCGTGGACGAAGGCTAATCGGGCTCAAGTGGTTGCAGAGGCAAAGCCAATGAAACTCAATGAAATCGCCGACAATGAAGGCGCCCGCAAGTCGCGCATGCGCGTGGGCCGCGGTATCGGTTCCGGCAAGGGCAAGACCGGCGGTCGCGGTGTGAAGGGCCAGAAGTCCCGCAGCGGCGTGGCGATCAAGGGCTATGAGGGCGGCCAGATGCCGATCCACATGCGCCTGCCCAAGCGCGGCTTCAAGAATCCGTTCCGGCTGGACTACAACACGGTCAATCTCGGCCGTGTGCAGCAGGCGGTCGAAGCCGGCAAGCTTGCCGATGGCGCGACGGTCGATGCGGCTGCACTGATCGAGGCCGGTGTCATTCGCCGGGCGAAGGATGGCGTGCGCCTGCTCAACAAGGGCGAACTCAAGGCCAAGCTCAACTTCCAGGTTGCAGGCGTGTCCGAAGCAGCCAAGGCCGCGGTCGAAAAGGCCGGCGGTTCGGTGACGGTTGTCGAGCCGAAAGCCAAGGCGAAAGCTGCTGCCGAGTAATCGGCGGCGCGTGAGTTAATCGGGATTCGCATTTCTCAAGGGGCGCCAGGCGATCGGCGCAGAGGTGAGTTGAATGGCATCAGCGGCGGAACAGCTTGCAGCGAATCTTAATTTCTCCGCCTTTGCAAAGGCGGAAGAGCTAAAAAAGCGCATCTGGTTTACACTGGGTGCGCTCATCGTTTACCGGCTGGGCACCTATATTCCGCTGCCCGGCATCGACCCGGCAGCGCTGGAGCGGGTTTTCAACCAGCAGCAGTCGGGCCTCCTCGGCGTGTTCGATATGTTCGCGGGCGGTGCGGTCGGTCGCATGGCGATCTTCGCGCTGGCGATCATGCCCTATATTTCCGCGTCGATTATCATCCAGCTGATGACGAGCGTTTCGCCCCATCTTGAGCAGCTCAAGAAGGAAGGCGAGCAGGGACGCAAGCAGATCAACCAATATACGCGTTACGGTACGGTGTTCCTGGCGGCGATCCAGGGCTATGGCATCGCGATCGGCCTTGAAGGCGCCCAGAACGTGGTGATGGATCCGGGGCTCTTCTTCAGGGCGACGACGACCATCACGCTTGTGGGCGGTACCGTGTTCCTGATGTGGCTCGGTGAGCAGATCACCTCGCGCGGTGTCGGCAACGGTATTTCGCTCATCA
>CAYSVF010000661.1:0-1531 GCA_964434415.1 uncultured Parvibaculum sp. | reverse complement strand
CCTGCATGGCGCCCATGTCGGTGTCCAATGTCGGCAGATAGCCCACCGCCGAAGGAATACGGCCCAACAGCGCCGACACTTCCGAACCCGCCTGCGTAAAGCGGAAGATGTTGTCCACGAAGAACAGAACGTCCTGGCCCTCGTCGCGGAAATGTTCGGCAACCGTCAGACCGGACAGCGCAACCCGCGCGCGCGCGCCGGGAGGCTCGTTCATCTGGCCGTACACAAGCGCGGCTTTTGAGCCTTCGGTTTTGCCGCCATTTTCATGGGGGTTCACGTTCACTTTCGATTCGATCATTTCCCAGTAAAGGTCGTTGCCCTCACGGGTGCGTTCGCCAACGCCGGCGAATACCGAGTAACCACCGTGGGCTTTGGCGATGTTGTTGATCAGTTCCATGATCAGCACGGTCTTGCCAACGCCCGCACCGCCAAAGAGACCAATCTTGCCGCCTTTTGCATAGGGACAAAGCAGGTCGACAACCTTGATGCCGGTTTCAAGCACTTCGGATTCGGTCGATTGCTCGGTAAAGGGCGGCGCTTCCTGGTGGATGCCGCGCTTGGCGGTGTGCGGGATCGGTCCCAGCTCGTCCACCGGCTCGCCGATGACGTTCATGATGCGGCCGAGCGTGCCGTCGCCCACGGGCACCGAAATCGCCTCGCCGGTGTCGGTCACCTTCGCGCCGCGCACCAGACCCTCAGTGGAGTCCATGGCGATGGTGCGCACGGCGTTCTCGCCGAGATGCTGGGCGACCTCAAGAACGAGCCGTTGCCCGTTATTGTCTGTTTCCAGCGCGTTCAAGATCGCCGGCAGGCCATCGTCAAAAACGACGTCCACCACCGCGCCGATAACCTGTGAAATGCGGCCTTCATTGCTCATTTTTACGTCCTTCGCCTCTAATCGGTCTTTTCTCTGGTAGCGCGCGGTAATTGTTTTGCCTTCAAAACCATCCCCGTCGCCGTTGTTACATTCATCCGCATGCTGCGTCGCTTCCAGATAGGGCGCGGGCAGGGCCATATAGGCGCGCCGTCCGCTCAATATCCGCAACACAATCAGGATAAACCGCGCGATGTGCGAGTTGACGTTCAACAAAGCCCCCATTTGTTGCATCGCAACAATTCTGGGTCCTAACCTCGTTTCACGCAAGCCCTACGCGATTTTATCCTGAATTCACCTCCACTTTTCGCCGACCCGCGCTAAAGCGCTTCCGCACCGGCGATGATTTCAATCAATTCGGTCGTGATCTGCGCCTGACGGGCGCGGTTATATTTCAAGTTCAGCTTGTCGATCATTTCGCCCGCGTTGCGGGTCGCGTTGTCCATTGCCGACATGGACGCCGCCTGCTCCGACGCAACATTTTCTAAGAGCGCGCGGAAGATCTGCACGCCCACATAACGCGGCAGGAGCGCGCGCAGGATATCCTGCTCGTCGGGCTCATATTCATAGACCGCGCCTTTAAGATCCGGCGTTTCAACGCCTTCCGGCGCGATCGCCGGAATGATCTGTTGCGCGGTCGGCACCTGCGTGACGACG
>CAYSVF010000660.1:0-1533 GCA_964434415.1 uncultured Parvibaculum sp. | reverse complement strand
GCGCGCGTACCCGTCTTCGCGCATCTGGAAGGCATCTGCCATGTCTATGTCGACCGCGACGCGGATCTCGACATGGCAATCAACATCGTGCTGAACGCCAAGCTGCGCCGCACCGGCATTTGCGGCGCGGCGGAAACGCTGCTGGTGGACCGCGCCTGCGCGGACACCCATCTCGCGCCCATAGTGGACGCACTGATTGCGGAAGGCTGCGAAGTGCGCGTCGACGGCGAAATCCACCTCGCCGCCAAACAGCTCAAGCCCGCCACGGAAGCGGACTGGTCCACCGAATATCTCGACAACATCATTTCGGTGAAGCTGGTGGACGGCGTCAAAGGCGCCATCGACCACATCGAACGCTATGGCTCGCATCACACCGAATGCATCGTGACGAACAATGCCGAGACGGCGGGACGTTTCTTCCACGATATCGACAGCGCCATCCTGCTGCACAACGCCTCGACGCAATTCGCCGATGGCGGCGAGTTCGGCATGGGCGCGGAAATCGGCATTGCGACGGGCCGCTTTCATGCGCGCGGGCCTGTCGGGCTCGAGCAGCTCACCAGCTTCAAATATCTGGTGCGCGGCGACGGCCAGACCCGGCCCTGACCCGCAGATGACAAGCGAGATCACCCCGCCCGGCGCAGGCGACGACAGGCGAAACGAAATGCTGACGCCGGGCCAGCGGGTCGGGCTGCTGGGCGGCTCCTTCAACCCCGCCCATGACGCCCATCTGCTGGTCTCGCGCATGGCGATGCGCGCCCTCGGCCTCGACCGCGTCTGGTGGCTGGTCTCGCCCGGCAACCCGCTGAAACCCGAAAAAGGCATGGCGCAGCTCGCCGAGCGCCTCGCCTCCGCCCGCGCCATGGCGCGCGATCCGCGCATCTGCGTCACCGATATCGAACGCCGCCTGGGAACCCGCTACACGGTCGACACCATCGCCTCGCTCGTCACCCTCCACCCGGACGTGCATTTCGTCTGGCTGATGGGCGCCGACAACATGATCCAGCTGCCGCGCTGGTACCGCTGGAAAGAGCTGACGCGCATGATCCCGATCGCGGTCTACCCGCGGCCCGGCTATACGCTGAAAGCCCGCCTTTCGCCCGCGGCGCAGGCACTGCGGCAAGCGACCCTCGATACCGGCGATGCCCGCCGCCTCGCCACGGCGCAGGCGCCTGCGCTCTGCTTTCTGGAGGGGCCGGTCAGCCCGCTCTCGGCCACGCAAATCCGCGAAAGCGAAGGCTGGCCCATCACCACCCCGAATAGGGCCGCGTCGCGCGAAACGGCGGAATGACCGGGCCGGATACCCGTAAGTCCCTGTCACAGAGCGGTAAAATCACGCTCATTGAAACGACATCGACGGACCTTTATCTTTGGAGGGCAGGCAAGAGCCTGCTTGTCTTAAGTTCGGGAGACCAAAGGGAGTATTTTCCTGAGCATTGAACCTGGGGACCAGACGGTCCAGCGCATGCCCGAAAGGGCGGACGACGGGAGCGACATTCCCGCTTCCAGCGCAACGGCGGCGACGCATCATGC
>CAYSVF010000659.1:0-1535 GCA_964434415.1 uncultured Parvibaculum sp. | reverse complement strand
CGGAGGGCCCATTTCACGAATTCCCAATCGTCCGTGAACCGCGCTTCGTGCTGCGGTTTCGCGGGCATGTCGATGACAAGGGCTTCGCGCGCCTGAGCGGCGAGCTCCTCAGTGTCGTGGCGTTCCGGGATCGCGGGCATCGGATCGTCGAGCGCGCTGGCGGCGCGGCGCGCCTCGTCGAGCGCGGGCGTCGAATAGCTCTCCGTCTTGCGGGGGAACTCGATGACCTGGTCGTTGCGATGCGCGGCGACGATTTCGTCGGCGATGTTCTGCGGGCGATGTTCGCGCTGGATCTTCCGCAGGTTCTTGCGCTGCTCGGCCTGATGGGCCTTCTGCAGCGCCTTGGCCTGTACGGCGATCTCCTGACGGCTGAGGCCTGTCCGCTCCGGGCAGACCGCGACGCAGATGAACTCGCCCTCGATCGAGTAGACGACGATCCGCCCCATATCTGAGGGGTCGAGCCGGACATTGACCCGGTCGCCTACATACGCGCCGAGCTCCGGCGCGATGAAGAGCGCATTCTCGACCCGGAGCCCCTTCTTGGTAACGACACGCTGACCTTCGGTGTCAGGCGCCTCGGCGAGCAGCACGTCCAGGGCGCGCTCGTCTTCGATTGCCCGCGTCGAGCCCATGTAACCGACCGTCATGAGCTTGGGCGAGGTGCCCAGAGAACCGTGGCGGCGGGTGTGATAAACGGTTTCGATCCAGTCGCTGACACGCTCCTGCAGCTCGTCGCTGGTCAGCTCGACCGCGATGGCGCCTTGCGGGTCGCCGAAGCGCTGAGAGAAACTGCGTCGCGCTTCTATGGCCTTGCGGTCGGCGACGTCGTGACCGATGAAGCCCGGCAGAAGGGAAACGAAGTCGCGCTGCAGCGTCCCGAAAAAGCGCTCGATATGAGGCTTGTTTTCCGGCGTGAAGGGCGGGCAGAAGCTCTGTTCGATCAGCAGGCTTCCGAGCGCATGGCTCACATGGCGGCTGGCAAAATCCTTGCCGTTGTCCATCTTGATGCGCTCGGGCACGCCCCAATCCAGGATGCAGCGGCGGATCAGCAGTGTGGCGGCGGTTGCTTTCGGCGTGGGCGTGACGAGGATCTTCGCCCGGCGCGTATAGACATCCACGATGCCGACAAGGTTCATGCGACCGTCGATCGTCATCACATCGGCGGGCGAAGCGTCGATTTCCCACACCTCGTTGGGATAACGCGCGGCTTCGCTGCGCGAGCCGAAGGCGACCAGCCGCAGGTTCTTGTGCTTGTCCGGATTGGCGGCCTGCAGGAAGGCGTCGGCGTAGTCCTCGCGCGCCTTCGCCATGAAGCGCTGCACGGTCCGCTTCGGTATCGTTTTGCCCATCCGCGCGTGGATGGCCTCGCCGAGCTGCGAGGCCGTGAGATGCGGGCGTGCCGCCATATTGGCGATGCAGAAATCGCGCAAGGCTGCGTCGCGGTCGATCTGCCCTTGCCCCTTGCGGTTGCCGTAGTTCCCGCCGAGGCGTTTCGCGCCGTGCCGGGCGGCCTGCCCGTGCCAGCGCTCCAGGCT
>CAYSVF010000658.1:0-1537 GCA_964434415.1 uncultured Parvibaculum sp. | reverse complement strand
CGGTTCAATTTCGACCCTCCGGAGGGATTGCCCCTCGCTGACGGGCACCCGGCGGAATCCACCGAAATTCCTTGTAGAATCGACCCGCATCGAACCGTATTGCTGCTGCTTCGAATGCCCTGTTCCGTCATGAAACGACCCACTTCACATTCCACCCGGAGGGATTTCCTCAAGCGCTCCTCCGCCTTCGGCGCCTTCAGCATCCTGCCCGCGTCGATGGTCATGGGAACCCGCAGCCGCGCGGCCACCGTGTCGCCCAACGAGAAGGTCCGCCTGGCGGTGATCGGCATTGGCAACCAGGGCAAGAACGACCTCAACAACATGATGGGCTCGGGTCACGGCGAGGTGGTGGCCCTCTGCGACGTCGATCTCAAGGGCAAGCACACCCAGGAGATCCTGAACAAGTATCCGAAGGCCAAACGCTACACGGACTTCCGCAAGATGTTCGACGAGATGGCCGATGGCATCGACGCCGTCCTCATCGCGACGCCCGACCACGCGCACTTCTGCATGGCGATGCTCGCCATGTCGCTCGGCAAGCATGTCTTCGTCGAGAAGCCCCTCGCCCACACCTTCGGCCAGTGCGAGCGCCTGATCGCGATGGCCGGGAAGAGCGGAGTGGTGACCCAGATGGGAAACCAGGGGCACTCCGGGGCGAACTACTTCCAGTTCAAGGCATGGTCCGAGGCCGGGATCATCAAGGACATCACCCGCATCCAAGCCTACATGAACAAGCCGCGCCGCTGGCACGGCTGGGGCGCGTCGGTGACTGAATACCCGACCGATCCGATGCCGGACGGGATGAACTGGCCGGTTTGGACCGGGCCGGCCCCCGAACATCCCTTCAGCCGCCGGTTGCACCCGCAGGAGTGGCGGAGCTGGTTCGACTACGGCTCGGGCGCCTTCGGCGACTGGGGTCCGCACATCCTCGACACCGCCCATCGGTTCCTGAAGCTCGGCCTGCCGTCCTCGGTCGAAGCCATCAAACGCGAGGGCACCAACGACCTCGTTTTCCCCCAGGCCTCGACGATCTCCTTCAAGTTCCCGGAACGCGACGGCATGCCGGCCTGCGAGGTCACCTGGTTCGACGGCGTCAACAACGCGCCCGAGCTCGCCGAAGAGCTCGGCGACGTGAACCTCGACCCACCGGGCAAAGTGCTCTACGGGAAGGACCTCACCTTCCAGGGGGGAAGCCATTCCTCCCCCCTCCAGATCCTGCCGCGGGCCAAATTCATGGAAATGCGCGGCTCCCTTCCACGGGTCTCCGGCAAGGCGTCGAACCACTACGCGAACTTCCTGCTGGCCTGCAAGGGCGAGGAGGAAGCCCGCTCGCCCTTCAGCGTCTCCGCCCCGTTGACCCAGGTTTTCAACCTCGGCGTCATCGCCCAACGCCTCGGGGGGCGGATCGATTTCGACCGGACCACCAAGAGCATCCGCGGCAACGCCGACGCCCAGGCCCTCCTCGATCCGGCACCCCGGAAAGGTTGGGAGGAATTCTACAAACTTTGATCCGCCCCGGGAACGACCGCTCCCCGCC
>CAYSVF010000657.1:0-1557 GCA_964434415.1 uncultured Parvibaculum sp. | reverse complement strand
ATCTGGACAATGGCGGACTGCCGCATAAGGCCCTGCAGCCTCAAAAGCCGGATCACCAGCCTGTGCGCGGGCGTATCGACCTCCGGCCAATTCGATGCCTGCTCGCTCAGCAGCGTTTCCGTATCTTCCTTATTTTCTTTCACGCCCCTCTTGCACTCCCTCTTATTTCAACTAAATTTCACTTGCAAGAAAGCTTTCTTGAAAGCATTTTAAAGTCGAATTGGCGGCTGGCAATAGCCCCTTTTGCCGGCCCCCGCCGCCTCCCAAAGTTCTGCGGCCTTCCCGCCTGCCGGCGCGCCCGTCTGCTGCCCTGCATAAAGGCATATCCCGGCCCCCAAAAGGCACCCTGGACCAAGGAAAACTATATGCATCACCTCCCCATCGCTGCACTTATTCTCTGCGCCGCTGGGCTTTCCGTAGCGTCACCGGCATCTGCACAGCAGATGCCGGGCGGTGGTGCCCCGGCAGTCGAGGTTGTCTCGGTCCAGCAGCATGCCGTGCGGAACCGGCAGGAATTCAACGGCCGAATCGAAGCGACCGAAAAAGTCGAAATCCGCGCCCGCGTCGAGGGTTATCTCGGTCCGCTTCAATATGAAGAAGGCAGCCGGGTCAAACAGGGCGATCTGCTTTTCGTGATCGAGAAGGATCGCTATCAGGCCGACCTGAAGGAAGCCGAAGCCAATCTGGCCAGCGCGAAGGCGGAAGCACGGCTCGCAACGACGAGCTATGAGCGCGCGCGGAAGCTCGTCGCCCGCAAGGCCGTTGCTCAGTCGCAGCTCGACGATGCGACGGCAAATCTGCAAAAGGCGAAAGCCGCCGTGCAGGCGCAGGAGGCTTCCGTTTCGCTGGCCCAGCTCAATCTCGACTATACGGACATCAAGGCTCCGATAGACGGCCGCATCGGCAAGGCCTCCTTTTCCAAGGGCGCTTATATCAGTCCCTCTTCCGGATCGCTTGCACTTCTCGTCGCACAGGATCCCATCGACGTCACCTGGCCCGTGCCGTCGCGCCAATATACGGAGCTGGTGAAAGGCGGCGCGAAAAAAGAGAGCGTCAGGGTAAAGCTCCTTCTGCCGGATGGAACGGAATACGGGCCTGACGGCACCATTCTCTATGCCGAGCCCAGCGCGAATGAATCCACCAATACCATCACAGTGCGCGCGTCCTTCCCCAATCCCGACATGCTCCTCGTCGACCAGCAGCTCGTGACGGTCATAATCGAGAACCGCAAGGGCGAACCGCGTATCACCGTGCCTCAGGCTTCGCTCCAGATCGATCAGCAGGGCGCCTATGTGCTGGTGGTCGACAAGGACAGCAAGGCCGAAATCCGCCGGATCGAGACAGGCGAACAAGTCGGCAAGGACATCGTTGTCACCAAGGGCCTCGCGGAGGGCGACCGCGTCATCACGGTCGGCCAGCAAAATGTGCAGCCCGACATGACCGTTTCCGCCCATGAATCCAAAGGGGCGGAGGGACAGCAGTGATCTACGACCTTTTCATCAAGCGTCCCCGGCTTGCCATGGTGATTTCCATCGTGGTGACGCTGGCAGGCATCCT
>CAYSVF010000656.1:0-1558 GCA_964434415.1 uncultured Parvibaculum sp. | reverse complement strand
TCAATGCATTGAGCCCGAACGTCGTCGTCGCAGGTCGCCCCACTTCGGGAGCATCCCATGCGTTCGTCGTGCGCGAGGTATCCTCAGATCGAAAGACCGGGTCCTCCTTGCGCGCTGCATATTTGTAGCAGACCTGCTGTCTTCCTTCATCCTCAAGCCGCGTCTGCCAGAGGAAATTTCCGGCAAATCGCGCCGCCCGGCCACCCTGTTCGACAAAAGCATCGACCGCGTCGCGCATCTCCCACGACCAGTATTCATCATGACCGACGCAGACGATCAGGTCGTATCCGGTCAAGATATCCGGCGAGAAATGCAGCTCGTGATTGCTGACAAGGTCTATTCCGTAGCCATTCCGTTCGGCCCACTTGAAGAAGTGCGAATCGTAGCTTGCCCAGCCGCTCGACGCATATTTCTTTGAGTGACCAGTCGCATAGGCCCATTCCATATGCGGATAACGCGGTTTGGTCATTGGCGGCAGGTCGACCTCGATCGGGACGCGCGGCGCATCCGGCGGCAACGTCACAAAGCCCCGGCACCAGGGACGCTGGGTGCTCACGCGGCGCGCGAATTCGTTGCGGCTAGGCCCAGTAATTCCCTGATAGTGGTTTGACCCACCCCAGGTGTTGTAAGCGGTCCAAGTGCCGGTTGCCGCCACCTGAAGAATGCGGCCCTTCACGCCGCGCTGCGGGCATATGATGAAGAGATGTTCGCTGGAGATCGGCTTGCCGTCGCCCCCCTCGGCAGTCAGCCTCACCTTATAGGCACCTGATGGCCAGTCTGCCGGGATTGCCAGCTCGAACGTGGTCGCCCAGCCGCAGCCCTCGACCGAGCACTGGTCCGGCGTCTCCTGCCAACGGGCCGCAATATTCTTGCGCGAAAACACGGTCCTTTCCGCCGCGCCGTCTCGTGCGATTTCGATGTCGAATGCCGATGCCGTGGTGCTGATCTTGAACTCGGCGACGTCGCCTGCCCGGTAGGAAAACCGGTCGGTGTAGCACCAGATCTCTCCGCGCGGCCCGTCCATGCCGGGGTATTCATAGTAATGCCCGAAGGTCGCCTCGTGGCGCTGTTCTTCACTGAGTCCGAAATCCGGATAGGCCGTGGGTCGCATCAGTTTCCTCCGTGCGTCAGATAAGCATCTCTCCGGCCTTTCGCGCCACCGCTTTCCCACCATGGTACGGCGTGTCGGCGCGGGCTGGATCAAATGGCGCGCACCTTGCGCCAGTGATTGCGCAGCAACGACCATCGACCTATGGTCCCGCCGTCCATGAAGCTTCACGAAACATGATTGCACACGCCAGAACTCCGCACATATTTGCCGTGGGCGGGGCCCATATGGACCGTCGGGGCAGAATGGAAGCCCCATTCGTGCCCGGTGCGTCGATTCCCGGGTCCATGCGTGAAGAGGTCGGCGGTGGCACGTTCAACGCATTGAGAACGGCGGTACATCGCGGCGCGAAGGCGACCATGATGTCAGTCCGAGGAGGCGACGGGGCAGGCTTGCGTGTCGCCGAGGCGATGGCCGCACATGGAATACGCGACGCTTCCGCCGTGTTTC
>CAYSVF010000655.1:0-1570 GCA_964434415.1 uncultured Parvibaculum sp. | reverse complement strand
AGAATGGACTGGCCTAACGCCATCTGAAGCTGCGGCTCATGCGGATCGAGCTCCAGCGCCTTGCGATAGGCGACGATGGAGGGCTCGATATTGCCGCTTTCGAAGAGGATCTGCCCCTTCAATTCATAGAGGTAGGGATTCTGTGGCTCGTTCTCGAAAACCGGTGCGAGTTCCTTCAGCGCCTCGTTCGTCTTGCCGAGCTGGTGATAGGCGACGGCGCGGGCGTAATGGGCATAGTCGCTCCGGTCGGAGGGCGGATAGGTGTTGAAGGTCACGGAAGGCCGCTCGAGGAAGCCGGTGAGCTTGGCCTGAACCATCTTGAGGTCGTGAATATCCTTCTCGCTGTCCTTCTTGTCGAAATAGGGGGACGCCTCCACGCGGCCGCGCAACGAGGCAAGGCGATCTTCGGAAACGGGGTGAGAGCGCACGAACGGATCCTGGTTCTGCCCGGAAAGCACTTCCTGATCGCGGAACTTGGAGAACAGATCGAGCATCCCCTCGCCGGACAGATGCGCGCGTTCCAGGAAGGTCGCGCCCGCCTGGTCGGCCCGCGATTCCTGTTCGCGGCTATAGGCGAGCACACCGCGCTGGGCGATGTGCTGGCTGCCCATCAGCACCGCGGCGCCGACATCGGCCTGTCCGGCGGCGATGGCGCCGACGCCCAGCAGCATGCTGGCGATAAGCGGCATTTGCAGATTGCCCAGCGCGTCCTGCGTCCGCGCCAGATGCCCGCCCGCCATATGGCCGGCTTCATGCGCGATCACGCCGATCAGTTCGCCGGGCGTGTCCGCCTGGGTGATAAGGCCCGTATTGAGGAACAATTGCTGACCGCCCGCGACGAAGGCGTTGATCCCCTGATCCTTCACCAGATGGATCTGCACCGCATTCTCGTCGATGCCGGCCGCGCGCCAGATAGGAGCGGAGAAGCGTTTCATCAGCGCTTCGGTCTCCGCGTCGCGAATAAGAGAAATGCCCCGCTGCTGAGCAAAGGATTGCGAAACCGGCGCGAAACAGAGCGCGGCGCTCAGCGCGGCGGCGCCTGTCACGCGCATCGCTGCGGGAAGTCTCTTCATCAGGCTGAATGCCATTTCTCTTTTCCTGCCCAGGTCAGTACGCCGGATTACGCTTTCGCCATTTGCCCAACGTGACAAATCTTATCATGATGCCGCTCGATGTTCTGGCGACTCCCGTTTCGCTCCCCGGTTCCCTAGAAACCTATGGGGAGGGCTCGGAACCGTCAACGTAGCTAGCCTACGAAGCAGCGCGCCGATTCCGGCGCAAATTTCGAAAGATAAACAGGAAGATAGAAAGCGTGGGAATGAGGCCAAACTTTGATCCGAAGAGCGGCGCGCGCATCGCCGCGCCGCACTGCAACAAAGCGCGATCCGTTCCGGCCTGGCGGCGTCCAGCCGCCATCGGCGCCGCGGTTCTGGTCGGTTTGTCGCTGACGGCCTGTTCCGGCTCCGATGCCGATGCGCCGCTGGGTGTCACGGTGGGCAGCAATGGTGTGGTCCGCAAGGCGGAGCGAGAGGCCGGTCGCCGTCCGGAAGTGGACAGTTCCGCCTCTTCC
>CAYSVF010000654.1:0-1571 GCA_964434415.1 uncultured Parvibaculum sp. | reverse complement strand
GGTGCGGATGCCCTGTTCGGCGATGAAGGTTTTCTCCGCCAGACGGTCCTGCGCCGTCGCCAGCGCCAGCGCGCCGGGGCGCACGGGCGCGTGTTCCGTCAGGATACGAACCGTTTCGGCCGGTACATTCTCGAATTCATAGGTCACCACATCTACATTGTCGGCGAAGCGGGCAAGGGCCTCCGCATCGTCATAGGCGGCGACCGTCTTTTCGGCGGCCACGTCGAAAGCGGGCGAGTTTTCGTCCGGGCAATAGACATGCACGGTGAGGCCGAGTTCGGCGGCGGCGGTGGCGAGCATGCGGCCGAGCTGGCCGCCGCCCAGAATGCCGATGCAGCCGCCCGGGGCGACCGGCTCTCCTGTCGAAGCGTTGACGGTGCGGTTCATGGCTCAGGCCGGTGTGTCGCCGATGGAGGCCGATTGCTTCGCCCGGTATTCGTCGAGGCGGGCCGCCAGCGCATCGTCGGAGAGCGCCAGCACGGCGGCGGCCAGCAAGGCGGCGTTCTTGGCGCCCGCATCGCCGATGGCGAGCGTGCCGACCGGAATGCCGCCGGGCATCTGCACGATGGACAGAAGGCTGTCCTGGCCCGACAGCGCGCGGCTTTGCACAGGCACGCCGAAAACCGGCAGCGGCGTGAGCGAGGCCGTCATGCCGGGCAGATGGGCCGCGCCGCCCGCGCCCGCTATGATGACCTTGAGACCGCGGTCGCGCGCGGTGCGCGCATAGTCGTACATGCGGTCCGGGGTGCGGTGCGCGGAGACGATCCGGGCCTCGTGAGGGATGCCGAGCGCCTCCAGAATGTCGGCGGCGTTCTTCATGGTGGGCCAGTCGGACTGGCTGCCCATGATGATGCCGACAAGGGGGCTTTCGGCCGGATCTTTGTCTGTGGAGCCCGATGCAGCCATTTTCTGTCCGTTGCGCTGGCGGCGCTATTGGCCGCGCGGAAAGGCGGGGAGTATAGGCATGGAGACGCCTTTGACAAGATTCGGACCGGCTTGGAGGTTTTGCCGCCCGGGAATTATGGAAATGTGTAATCAGAAGTGGCATTTTCAGGGGATAGCAAGCCATCATGGGGGCTCGGAGGCACGGCGATGAAACTGGGCGGCATAGGCTCTATCCGGCCGACGACTTCACGCTCGCGTAGCGCTGCTTCCGCAGCGTCGGACGGCGACGGGCGGGAGGCTGCCCTGCGTCCTGCGCAAGACAGCGTCCAGGTGCTGGGTATTCCCGAGGAAGAGCTGACCCCGAATGTGCGAGATGCCCTGATGGGCCTCATGCGGGAGGTCGAAGAGCTTCGCCGCAATGTGTCGGAAATCCAGAAGCGGCTGCGCGAGGCGGAACATCTGGCCGACCACGACCCGCTGATCCCGGTGCTGAACCGCAGGGCCTTCGTCCGGGAGATCGGTCGCGTCGTCGCCATGGGCAAACGCTATGGGGATACGGCGGGGATCGTCTATCTCGACATCGACCGTTTCAAGGAAATCAACGACCTCCATGGCCATGCGGCAGGCGACGGCGTGCTGAAATTCGTGGCCTCGCAGACGGCGGCCCATATCAGGGACACCGACAT
>CAYSVF010000653.1:0-1573 GCA_964434415.1 uncultured Parvibaculum sp. | reverse complement strand
CTCTATCTGCTCCCCCTTGCAGGCCTTGAGTATCGGCGCCGGCCGCAGCACGCAATTTGACAGCGCGAGACTGACCCGACCGAGCTCGCGCTCCAGCAAAGCCATTTCGACGCTGTCGAGGCCACCGCCGCCGAAATCCGCCGGCATGTTCGCAGCATATAGCCCGGCGTCGCGCGCCAGCTTCAGGAGCTGTTTTCGAAGAATGTCTGGAACTTCGCCGGACTGTTCGATATTCTCTTCATGCGGTATGAGATGCGTCGCCACGAAACGTCTCGCGGTTTCACTGACAAGGCTCTGCTGACTGGTAAGCTCGAAGTCCACAAAATTCCCCCGATGTTTGATTTTTCGAACATTACACAGATGAATGATTGTGTCTACTCCGGAATGCGTTGCTGTTCGTGTTCCAGTTTTTTATTGGCGCTCGTTGGAGCAATTGTGATTGAAAGGCTCAGATGAGCGAAAAGAAGCAACACGACGAATCTGACGGCGTGGGTGTACGTCTCTCGGCGCTACGCACTGCGCACCGTCTTTCCCAGCGCGAGCTCGCGCGCCGATCCGGCCTTACGAATGGAACAATTTCCCTTATAGAACAAGGAACTACGAGTCCTTCGGTCGCATCCCTGAAGAAAATACTCTCCGTGTTCTCCATCAGCATCGCCGACTTTTTCATGCTGGATGCCGATCATGTGGGCAGCGTCTTCTTCGGCAAGGAAGACCTCGTGGAGATAGGCGGCGGTGACATTTCGTTTCTGCTGGTGAATGGCCGCGACCAGAACCGCAAGCTGCAGATGGTGACGGAGCGATACGAGGTTGATGCCGATACAGGTGTTGAAATGTTACAACACTCGGGCGAAGAGTGCGGCATCATTCTAAAGGGCTCGCTTGAGGTCACCGTCGGTGTCGAACGGCGCGTTCTGACGGCCGGGGAGGCGTATTACTTCAACAGTTCCGTGCCACATCGCTTTCGCAATGTCGGCGACGGAGAGTGTGAAGTCATCAGCGCCGCCACGCCGCCATCTTTCTGACGGGACGCCCCGGGTGCCGTTCAGTGAACGTATGACGCGCCGTTAACGTCGATCGTCGTGCCCGTCGCATAGTCTGCAAGTCCCGACGCAAGAAAGGCAACGACGTTCGCGATGTCGGCAGGCTTGCCGATGCGGCCTGCCGGAATTTCCGCGAGCCATTGTTCCCGACCGCTGACTTCGAAGAATTCTGAAGCCTGGTCAGTCTCGATGATTCCCGGCGCGACCACGAAAGCTTTGACGTTGTCGGCTCCATACTGGCGCGCGATCTGCCGCGTCAGCGAAACCAAGCCGCCCTTGGCCGCGCCGTCATGGGGGCATGTCGCCGTGTCGCCGCGAAATGCGGGGCGGCTCGCACTGTTGATGATGGAACCGCCGCCGACTTCCCGGAAATGCCGGACGGCCATCCTGCTGAGATGGGCCGGGCCGATCAGGTTGACGTGCAGCACGCTCCGCCATGCCGCGTCCCACGCGTCATCCGATTCATCGAGGTCGAGGTCGATGCGTATGGAGGCATTGTTGACGATCACATCGACACGGCCTTTCCAGGC
>CAYSVF010000652.1:1284-1577 GCA_964434415.1 uncultured Parvibaculum sp. | reverse complement strand
GTTCGATCATGGTGCCGACATGATATTCAATCTCGGCGCCATGCTCCTTGCTCACTTCTTCGGCGACGGCCACGATGCGCGCTTTCAGGAAGTCGAGTTCGGCCTTCATGGCGACGAGCGGCACCATGATTTCCGGGATCACATGTTCGCCGGTCTTCTTGCCCGCTTCCAGCGCGCCCTCGAAAATCGCGCGTGCCTGCATTTCGTAGATTTCCGGGAAGGTGATGCCGAGGCGACAGCCGCGATGGCCGAGCATGGGATTGGCTTCCGCCAGCTCCATCAGGCGGCGGCGC
>CAYSVF010000652.1:0-1274 GCA_964434415.1 uncultured Parvibaculum sp. | reverse complement strand
GGCATGCCCGTATCTTCCGCTACTTCCGCGATTTCCTCGTCGGTCTTGGGCAGGAATTCATGCAGCGGCGGATCCAGCAGGCGGATCGTCACGGGCAGGCCGTGCATGATCTCGAAGAGCTGGCGGAAATCGTCGCGCTGCACAGGCAGGATTTTCGATAGGGGTTCGCGCCGCCCCACCTCGTCCTTGGCGAGGATCATCTGGCGCACATGGGTGATGCGGTTCGCCTCGAAGAACATGTGTTCGGTACGGCAGAGACCGATCCCTTCCGCGCCGAATTTGCGCGCGGTTTCGGCGTCGAGCGGCGTTTCGGCATTGGTGCGCACCTTCATGCGGCGATGCGTGTCGGCCCATTCCATCAGCGTGGCGAAATCGCCGGAGAGTTCCGGCTGCAATGTCGGCACGCGGCCTTTCATCACTTCGCCGGTGCCGCCGTCGATGGTGATGATCTCGCCCTTCTTCACCGTCTCGCCCGCGACCGTCATGGTTTCGGCCTGATAGTCGATCCTGAGCGCGCCCGCACCGGAAACGCAAGGCCGGCCCATGCCGCGCGCCACCACCGCCGCATGGCTCGTCATGCCGCCGCGCGAGGTGAGGATGCCGACGGCGGAATGCATGCCGTTGATGTCTTCCGGGCTCGTTTCCACGCGCACGAGGATCACGTCATGCCCGTCCTGCTTCAGCTTCGCGGCCTCGTCGGAGCTGAAGACGACTTCGCCGCTCGCCGCGCCCGGCGAGGCGGGCAGGCCCTTTGTCAGGATTTCGCGGTCCGCCTCCGGGTCCAGCGTCGGATGCAGAAGCTGGTCCAGCGCGCCGGGCTCCACCCGGGTGATCGCCATGCGTTCGTCGATCAGCCCCTCGCCCACCATGTCCACGGCAATCTTCAGCGCAGCCTTTGCGGTGCGCTTGCCGTTGCGCGTCTGGAGCATCCAGAGCTTGCCTTCCTGCACGGTGAACTCGACGTCCTGCATCTCCCTGTAGTGTTCTTCCAGGCGGCGGAAGACCTCGACCAGTTCGCCATAGGCGTCGGGCATTTCCTCTTCCATGGAGGGCTTCTTGTCGCCGCCCGCGATACGCGCCGCCTTCGACAGCGATTGCGGCGTGCGGATGCCCGCCACCACGTCCTCGCCCTGCGCGTTCACCAGGAACTCGCCATAGACGGCCTTTTCGCCGGTCGAGGGGTTGCGCGTGAAGGCGACGCCCGTCGCCGAGCTATCGCCCATATTGCCGAACACCATGGCCTGCACATTGACGGCCGTGCCCCAGCTTTCGGG
>CAYSVF010000651.1:0-1582 GCA_964434415.1 uncultured Parvibaculum sp. | reverse complement strand
ACCCAGTGAATCAAAAGTCCCCGCTAAATGCGAGGACTTTGTCAGCAGTCTGAGGGGCCCAGAAGGGCCCCTTTTTCTTATTCCGGTTTTTACTCCGGTGTGAAGATGTTGATGCCGTCCGGGTCAGCCACAACCGTGCCCGGCCTTCCGAGCTGGTCCCGCTCCACCATATCCTTGAGCGTTGCCGGATCGTTCGGCGTATGCGCGACGAAACGGGCGTCCGTGTCGTCCAGCCTTCCGAAGACGATGGCGAAGTCCGGGCCGTCGCGGCCGTGGACCACCGTATAGGTTTCGATCTTCGCCTTGCCGTTGGGCGTCTCGTCCACGACGGGGTGTTTCTCGGCGTCGATTTCGGCCTGATAGGTGGCGGGCGCCTCGCGCTCCCATTTGCCCTCTTTCGGCAGGGTCGAATAAAGGCCCATGCCGTGCTTGGTCACGTACCAGCCATTAGAGGTGCAAAGCCCCTTGGTGCCGGGTTTGGCGCGCAGCGTGTCCATCATGGTGGCGATGGAGTGCATGACGTAGTTGTTTCCCGCGCCGCCGAAATAAGGCAAGCCGCCCGTGACGGTCAGCTCGCGCGGGTCGTCTTCCGCAATGCCCAGCGCGTCGCGGCCGATCTGCACGGCGGAGGGGAAGCAGGAATAAAGGTCGATATAGTCGATCTGGGAAATGTCCCAGCCCGCCATGCCGAACGCCTTCTCACCCATCTTCCTGATGGCAGGCGAGGTGTAATAGTTCACGCGCTCGGTGGGGAACCAAAGGTCGTTCGCATCGCCGCAGCCATGCAGGAAGACCCATTTCTCCTGCGGAATGCCCAGCTCGCGTGCCTTGCCGACCGACATCATGACGACGGCGGCGGCCTGATCGACCTGCATGATGGCATTCATATACTTCGTGTACGGAAAGCCGATATAGCGGTTGGCGTCGGTGACGGTCGCGATTTCCTCCGGCGTCCGCTCGACCGGGAACCAGGCCTGCGGATGCTGCGCGGCAACCTTCGTAAAAGGCGCCATCAGCTTGCCGACGGCGAGCTTGTGCTCCTCCACGGTGCGGCCCTTCTGGCCGCGAATGGCGTTTTCGAACATCGGGTAGATGTTCACCGGGTATTGCAGCTTGTGGCGCTTTTCCGTTTCGGTGACGCCGGCCTTTTCCACGCCGATGTCGATACGATCCTGACCCGGGTTTTCGTCGTGCCAGTCGAGCACCTTGCCCTGCCCCAGCGCACGCATCATGGTGCCGAAGCATTCCGAACCGGCGACGAGCGCGATATCCGTCTCGCCCTGTGCGATCTGCTCGGCGGTGTAGTTCAACAGATACTGCGGCGTGTTGCCGCCGGTGGGGCCGTAGCAGGTTTTCGCGGGATTGGCGCCGATGAGGTTCGACAGCGTCTTTGCCGCATTGGGATAACGGCCAAAAGGTAGGCGCGCGCTGTCCGGGCTATCGGTGATGAAACGGACGCAGGTGACGGTGTCGACGACATCCCAGAGCTTCTTGCCGAGCCCCGTATCGGATGCGGCGGCTTCGGCTGCATCCGCCATCAGATGCATGGGCGATTTCGCCTTCTCGACATCCTTTTCCTTCT
>CAYSVF010000650.1:0-1590 GCA_964434415.1 uncultured Parvibaculum sp. | reverse complement strand
GTTGTCGCAAGGCGTTGGAAAGGCCGTTCAGCCCCTCGCGGCTCACCTCGTCCACCTGTGTGTCGCCGGTGATGACATAGGCAAGACGGGTCTCGGTGGAGGCGGCGATGTCGAAATTGTCGTTGTCCGCGGCGAGGGCTTTCGGCGCGGCGGCGAGTAGGAGGCCGAGAAGCAGCAGCGGCAGAAGGTTTCGTCCAAGCCGCCCGCGACGGATCTCTCCGGTCTCGAACAGGCCGGTGACCCAGAGTGCGGCGATGCCGTCGGCGATCAGCAGCAGCAGCGCCACTCCCAGCAGCGCCGGGCGCAGGCCGATTTCGGCACCGGCGGCAAAGCCGCGCCGCTCCGACAGGCCGGGAAGGTCGGTGGCCGGCGCCAGCTTCAGCGCGTCGCTGGCGAGGTTGCGTGCGCGCGGTGCATCCTGCGGGCCGTACAGGCCCGGCGGGTGGCGCGGGTTGTTGTCCGTCCGGCCAAGCTCCCGCGCGGGAATGGCGGTCACCGTCGGCGAGGGGGTGCCGAGGCGGCCGAACCCGTTCAGCGTGGCGACGGGACTCAGCGTTTCATCGCTGTCCTGGCCGGATGCGAGATCGGCGACGTTCTGCGCCCTGGCGACGACACGGCGGAGCATGTCGACGAAGAGGCCGGAGATCGGCAGGTTCGACCAGTCGGTATTCGCGGTCACGTGAAAGAGCACGATATGTCCCTTGCCGCGTTTCGCCGCGGTGACGAGCGGCGTCCCGTCGCTGAGGCGTGCCCAGGTCTTGTCGCCGAGGTCGAGCGTCGGTTCGGCCAGCACCTGCCGCGAGACGTTGACATCCTTCGGTACGGTGAGGCCCGCAAAGGGGCTGTTCTCGTCGAAGGGTGCGAGATGCTGCGGCTCCGTCCAGGAGAGCGCGCCGCCAAGCGCGCGGCCGCCATGGCGCAGCGGCACGGGGATCAGGCTGTCGCTTTTTGCGGCAAGGTGCGGGCCTGCGAAGCGTACCAGCGTGCCGCCTTTTTCCACCCAGTCCGCGACGCGCTTTTCATCCGCCTTCGTCAGCGTGCCGACATCGGCAAGCACGAGAGCGGATAGCGGGCGGGACAGAAGCTCCGCGACGCTCGAGCTGCCGGTTCCGGCGGCGGCTTCGCGCAGCTCCGCATAGGGCGCAAGCGCCTTTCGAATGTAATAGAGGTCGGAAAGAAGCGCCTGCGCCGTGTTCGTGCCGGACCCTGAAATGAGACCGACCGCGCGGCGGCGCCAGCGCTCGTCGAGCAGCGTAACGGCGCCGGCCGAGTTCTCGTTCACGATCTGAAGCCGGTCGATCCGGTTGCGCAGTTCAAGAGGAAGCTGAAGGCGTGCGGTGGTTTCCAGCGCGCTGTCCTCAAATGCGAAGGGGGTTGTCGCAAGCACATCGCCCTTGGTTCCGATGGCCTGGACTGTGCCTTTGTCAGGATCGGAAGGGTCGGCGCGGCGGATCTTCGACACAAGCGCGTCGCCGTCCGATTCAGGCGGCAGCAGCGCCAGCGCGCGCTGGGCAGGTTCGATCAGCGTCACGCCCCTTGCCTGCAATCCGTGCGAGCGCTGCGGAGAAGTCGGCCGCCTTGCCATAGTCG
>CAYSVF010000649.1:0-1592 GCA_964434415.1 uncultured Parvibaculum sp. | reverse complement strand
ATAATCATGTCTTCGGTAAGGTGCTCGTTGCCCTCAAGCGAGCCGTTCTCGCCTTCGCCGGCCGGGCCGGCAATGGCAGCCACCGGTGTTTCCGTGCCGTCGGCAAGCGCGAGCTGCGCGTCGGCCGAGGAGGGCGCGACTTTCACAAATCCCAGGCGCGCAATCAGCGGGCGGAGCACGAAGAACATGGCGACCAGGGCCAGCAATGCGATCATCGCCATTTCGCCGATGCGTATCAGGTCGGCCTTGCTCAGCCCCCACATGCCACCTTCCGGCGCCGGGGCGGTGGCGGAAGCGGCCTCGACCGTTTTCGGCGCAGCGAATTGCAGGTTCACGACTTCGACCTTGTCGCCGCGCTTCTCGTCGAAGCCGATGGCGGATTTCACCAGCGTGGCGATCTTGGCCAGCTCTTCCGGGGAGCGCGGCTGATAGGTCTTCGTGCCGTCGGCTGCGGTCGCATAGGTGCCGTCGACCAGAACGGCGACGGAAACACGCTCAACACGGCCGGGCTCTTTCGTTTCGGTGCGTTGCGTCCGCGAAATCTCGTAATTGACGGTTTCTTCGGTGCGGTTCGCGGCATCTCGCGAGGTGGCACCGTCGCCGGCGCCCGCCTGGTTGGCGTTCGGCAGGTTGTTCCCGACGGTGACGCCATCATTCTGTTTGCCGTTCTGGCTGGAGGAGGTGTCCTCCACCGTCTGTGTGGAGCGGACGACCTGACCATCGGGATCGTAGAGGTCAGAGGTCTTGACCACGCGCGTCATATCCATCTGCGCGGTGACTTCCACACGAGCGCCACCGGCACCGACGACACGGCCGACGATGTTTTCGACGTGGCCTCGCAAGCGGCGTTCATAGGCGATGCGGCGTTCTTCCGCCGTCGCGGTGATCATGGCCTGTCCGTCGTCGCCCATGCCGGTTGCGAGCAAGGTGCCGCGCTCATCGACGATGGAGACATGGCCGGGCGTCAGTCCTTCCACGGCGGAGGAAACGAGATACTGGATCGACTTCACCTGCTGCGAGGAGAGGGCGCGCGAGGCGAGTTTCAATACGATGGAGGCGGTCGGGTCGCGCTTGTCGCGGGAAAAGAGTTCGCGTTCCGGCAGCACGAGGTGAACGCGCGCGCTGGAAATACCGTCGATCGAGGCGATGGTGCGCGCCAGCTCGCCTTCGAGTGCGCGCAAATGGTTGATGTTCTGAATGAAGCTGGTCGTGCCGAGCGCGTCGGCATTGTCGAAGATTTCGTATCCGACCGTGCCGCCCGCGGGCAGGCCTTTTTCGGCCAGTTGCATGCGCAGGCGGAGGACCTGGCTTTCCGGCACGTAGATTTTCGTGCCGTCGCCCTTCAGCGTGTAGTCGACCTTCATCTGGTCGAGGGCTTCGACCATCTTGGAGGCGTCGCTGACATTGACGTCGGAAAAGAGAAGAGCCTTGGGCTCACCGGAATAGTTGGCGGCAATGACGGCAAAGAAGCCGAACAGAATTGCACCGACCACACCGAGGACGGCAAGACGCACCGGTCCAAGAGACTTCACGAGATTCTGGAGATTGCTCAAAACCCACCCCATTTGTCAGCATCCGGAAATCTTCCGCAA
>CAYSVF010000648.1:0-1592 GCA_964434415.1 uncultured Parvibaculum sp. | reverse complement strand
TCATAAAGGCATCGGAGGGCAGCGCGCCCGGCCCGACGCCGAACATCACGCGGCCGCGCGTGATGTGGTCAAGCTGGTTGATGCGGTCCGCCAGCATCAGCGGCTGGTGATAGGGCAGCGAAGAGACGCCCGTGCCGAGACGGATATTCTTCGTGCGTTCCGCCACCGTCGCGATGAAGAGCTCGGGGCTGGCGATCAGCTCGTAACCGGCGGAATGATGTTCGCCGATCCAGGCTTCGTCATAGCCCAGCCTGTCCATGTGCTGCACGAGTTCCAGATCGCGTTCGATTGCGAGCGTGGGGTTCTCGTCCAGCGGGTGAAACGGCGCGATGAAGGCGCCGAATTTCATCTTACGTCCGACCATCTTTTCCTCCCTGTTCGGATTTTGGTCTGTTTTGGATTGCGGTTCGGGTCGTTTCTTTACTGGATCTGCGTTGGTATTCAGGCGGCCTTGAGCCCGTTCATGGCGATGTCGAGAAAGGCTTTGCCGCTACTCTCGGTTTCGATCTTGGGATTTTCAAGCCAGAAGGCGATGAGCGCGCTCCAGGTGGCGACGATGGAGAGCGCGGCGAGTTCCGGCAGGAAGCCCTTTCGGAATTCGCCCTTTTGCTGTCCCTCCCGCACGATATTGGCGACGAGCGCGATCACGCTTTCATTGGCTTCGCGCGCCATCCGGTAGCTGGCGGGCTGTTCCAGGAATTCGGTGAGCAGGCGGCGCATCACCTGTGCGTTGGAGTGATAGGCCTCGCCGAACACGTCGGACATGAAGCGAAGCTGTTCCTCCGCCGTGCTGTCGTCGTTTTCGCTCAGCTTGTCGGCCAGTGCGTTGGTGATTTCCTCGTTGAAGGCGAGAAGCAGCGCGGCCTTGTTCTTGAAATGCAGGAAGAAGGTCGCCTTGGCGATGCCCGCGCCCGCGCAGATATCCTCGATGGTCACGCCGTCATAGCCGCGCTTTGCGAAGGACTCCATCGCGATGCGATAGATTTCGCGGCGCGTGCGCTCCTTCTTGCCCGGTCGGGGGGCTGTCGCCGCTTCGGCCATTGTTTTTCATTCCTCCAAACCGGCAGCGTTCATCGTCCCGCCTTGCCGGAACAAAACTAGACTACAGTCCAATTTGCTGCAAGCTTGTGGCCGTCGTTGCGCCACGTGGCGTATAAACGGTGTCACGGCATCCGGTCCCGCAAGAAGGCCGGAGCAAACAAGACGCGAATATTCAGGGTCGCGAAAATCAGGAGGATGATATGGGACGGGTTCAAGGCAAGGTCGCGCTGGTCACCGGCGCGGCGGCGGGCATCGGTCGTGCCGCGGCGGTTGCGCTCGCGGCTGAGGGCGCCAAAATCGTCGTGACGGATGTGGACGAAAAGGGCGGCGCGGAAACGGTCGACATCATCGGCAAGGCGGGCGGCGAGGCGAGCTTTCTGCCGCAGGACGTGGCCGATGAGGCGCGCTGGCAGGAAATCGTTGCCGCGGTGAAGGAAAAGCACGGCGCGCTGCACATCCTCGTCAACAATGCGGGCATCGGCGTCGGCGCGCGCATTTTCGACATGCCGGTCGAGGACTGGCGCCGCCAGATGGCGATCAATGTCGACGGC
>CAYSVF010000647.1:859-1593 GCA_964434415.1 uncultured Parvibaculum sp. | reverse complement strand
ATATAAGGGCGACAGCGCGCAAGGGCCCGTGGTCGTGCTCGTGTTCGACAAGGACCGGCTCGCCGATTACCAGCAGATGGTGCAGTGCCTGCGTGAGGCGGACATCCGCGCCGAACTCTATCTCGGGTCGTCCGGCATGAAGGCGCAGATGAAATATGCCGACAAGCGCGGCAGCCCTTGCGTCGTCATCCAAGGTGGCGACGAGAAGGAGCGCGGCGAAGTCCAGATCAAGGACCTCGCGCTCGGCGCCACGCTCACAAAGATCGAGGACCGCGAGGAGTACCTGAAAAAACAGGCCGAGGCGCAGTTTGCCGTGCCGGAAGCCGATCTCGTCGCCGGTGTGCGTAAGGTTCTCGACCGGTACAAGGCGTAGCCCATGACCGCCGAAACCGCCAAAGCGTTCGAGGCCCTCGAAGGCCAGGCCCGCGATCTCGTCGGCCTGTTCGGGCGCGCGGGCTACGAGTTCGTCGCGCCGGCGATCCTGCAGCCGGCGAGCGTGTTCCTCGATCAGATTGGTGAGCAGGTGCGCGCCCGGTCCTACGTCTTCACGGACCTTGCGGGCGAGGAGCTATGCCTCCGGCCCGATCTCACCGTGCCGGTCTCGCGGCTCTATCTGGAGCGGCACCCGCAGGCCGACGCCGAAGCCCGCTATTGCTACAACGGGCCCGCGTTCCGCTTTCAGCCGCTGGGGCCCAGCGCAACGCACCCGCGCGAATTCCGACAGGCGGGCGTGG
>CAYSVF010000647.1:0-849 GCA_964434415.1 uncultured Parvibaculum sp. | reverse complement strand
AGGCGGCTGCCGAGGTAGAGGTGCTGCGGCTCGCCGCGGACGCCGTGCGGAGCGCGGGACTCTCCGGCTTCCGCCTGCGCTTCGGCGATATCGCCCTGTTCTATGCGCTGGTCGATGCGTTGGATCTGCCGGAGCGCTGGCGGGTCAAGCTGCGCCATTATTTCTGGCGCCCGCCGAGTTTCCACGCGCTGCTGGACAACCTCGCCAAGGGCGAGCGCCTCGTGCCGAACGCCTTGGTGATGTCCCTCGGCGAGCAACTCGTGAGGAAAGACCAGGCCGAGGCGGAGGACGTCGTGTCCGCCTATCTCGACGCGCAAGGCATTCCGCTGGCCGGGAACAGAACCTTGCGGGAAATCACCGCGCGTCTGCTCGATCAGACGGCGGATCTGTACGCGGATACACTGCCGAAGGAGGTGGCCACCGTCATCGAGTATTTCCTGGCTGTCTCGGCCGCACCGCGCGAAGCCGTGGACAGGATCGCCATGGTCGCACATGGGGCCGGCCTCGACATCGATGCCGCGCTCGGCGTGGCCGCGCGCCGCTTCGATCTCCTCGAAGAAGCGGGGATCGATCTCACGGCCGCGACGTTCGCGACGGAGTTCGGCCGCAAGCTCGAATATTACTCTGGCCTCGTGTTCCAGATCGAGGCGCCTGGGATGGACGAGACCGAGCCGGTCGCCGGCGGAGGCCGCTACGACAATCTGCTCACCGCGCTCGGGGCGCCGCGCCCCGTGCCGGCCGTCGGTTCGGCCATCCACACCGAGCGCTTGCTGGCCGCCGTCGGGAGGGCGTCGTCATGAGCGCGCCGTCTCTCGTCATCGCCGTGCCCTCCAAGGGGCGCCTCAAGGA
>CAYSVF010000646.1:0-1598 GCA_964434415.1 uncultured Parvibaculum sp. | reverse complement strand
CTTTGAAACTGTCCCTTTCTTTGGCACAAAATCAATTAGAGAAAATGCGCCAAAACTATGGAGGTAAGTGTCTGTTTTAGGAACAGGACAGATGCGTATCGATGGATTTGAGCATATTTCAACTTTGGTTCATTGCAGAGCTAGAGGACCATGTTGCTGCCCTCCATGAGGAGATTGATGAGCTACAGAAAGATCTTCTAAACACCAAACATTTAAAAGGTGATAAAATATCAACCGAAGAGCAGAATTCTAGAGGCGGGGGAGATGGAAAATATGGTAGTACCCCGAGGTTTGAAAGGAGGAGAAGTCTTGGATCCTCTGTTCCTCTTAAAAAGAAGTCAAGGATGCAACAGTAGTCCGTATTTTTACAGTTTTCTCAGCACCACAAGCATTCTATGGGCATCGTGGTTATCGATCAAGGTGTTAGAGTCGAAATCTCCGAGTAACTTGCATACTTTAAAACCTGAAGCCTGTGCCAGGAGACAAATCTCTTGTAATGTAAACTGTCTTTGAGCTACTGTGTGTACAGTGGTAGATGCCATGGTTCCATCAGATTTAAAAAGACTCATTCCAACAGTCCTCTGGAGCACTTGGGAGGATATGTCAAATGAATCCCCCTCCCTTCCATACTCGACCAAAACCCGATCCTCATCCAATCCCTCCTGGTCCCATGGATCACTGATGCTAGCATTCTGTGATTCATCGTCGCTATATTCGTCCGCAAACTCAACATGTCCAGATGCACTTACTTCCCAACATTCGACAAATCCATCCGAACAGAAATTACCCTGGAAAATATCCCTGGGATGGCCCAACTCCAGCACAAGAATCCCACCATCCTTCATGGATCTGCAGGAACAGATGACATGACTCACAAACTCTTTAAACAAATACCTATCTCGAGAACGCGACGAACACAATACTGCAGCTTAAAAATATAAATTATAATACAATTATAATGAACTTGTTCGCACTTTGATATGTTTTTAAGAGTCTGAATCGCAGCAGTATTTGTCAGGCAGTGACTGAATGTTCCTAGCATGATTGCTGCCAAGTCCACTTCCCCTTTTTTGAGGCTAAATAGTGCATCGTATTCAATATCGGATGTCATATCAGCCTGAACCAGACGTATCTTGGATTGAACGTTGCGACTGTTGGCGCAAGACTTGGCATATGCAATCATTTCCTGAGAAAGGTCCAGTCCCAAACACTTGGGAACACCTGCCTCTGCTAGCAGCATAGCATGCCTTGCAGGACCGCATCCCACATCCAAAAAACAAGATAGTCTCTGACTGCACAAATCTTCATGAATTTGAAGCAAAAATGCTGCCTCTGCCTCGAAATCACGGAATGAGAAGGCTATGTCATAGACACGAGGAAAGGAGTATGCTCCTCTTACGTCAATTTCGTTTGATCCAGCATGCATTACTGTGCGACTAAGCGAGCGATTTTTTGGATCCGAGAATTTCGTAAAATTGACATTTTTTGATGCGCGAGTTGTCCAGCAAAAGTTTCGGGCGGTATTGCAAGAAACTTGCTCAAGTACCCAGTTTTGAACTGCAGAAATGCCCATCACTCTGATGCGCATTCTTACAAGT
>CAYSVF010000645.1:0-1602 GCA_964434415.1 uncultured Parvibaculum sp. | reverse complement strand
GCAATGGCAAACCATGGTCGCCACAGGCTCGGCGCTGCTCTCATAGGAGAACTGTCCACAGAGGCATTGCCCTTTGAGTTTCGTCATCTTGATCCTCCCTCGGTCGCGCTCGCGACGCTCTTTTCGTTGGCGGTATTATTCACGGCGGATCGGGCCAGCGTAAAGGACCGGCGCGCAAGGCCCTTCCCTGAGACGCACGAACGCTACGGCAAGGGCCTCAGGTTTTTCGGGATGCGTCGTCCGCGCGCGCGGGCTCAATCCAGCGCAGCGGAGATAAGTTGTTCCGCGACGGCCTTGGCATCGCCCGCGGGATCCGCCTCATGGCCCAGATGCGCCGTCACGATGGCGCCTTCCTTCAAAAGCAGCAGGGCGCGCGCAAGGCCCGCCGGGTCCTTCGCACCGGCTTCGGCGGCAATCGCCTGCAACTGCCGGAAGAGCAAGCGTTTGTGCTCGGCCGCCTGCGCGTGGATGGGATGGTCTGGGTCTGGGTATTCGGACGCCGCCTTGATGAACATGCAGGAGCGGAAATCGGGCTTGGCGAACCATTCCGCCAACGCGTCGAACATGGCGAGCAGCTGGGCCCGGGGCTCCCCCGCCTCCGCCATCCGGCGAAACAGCCATGTGCGGAAGTCCTGATCGCGCAGCCGAAGCACCGCTAGGATCAGCTCGTCCTTGCTGTGGAAATGCTTGAACATGGTGGTCTTGGAGATGCCGGTTTCACCCGACAGAAGGTCCATGCCGGTCGCGTGGAATCCTTCCCGGTAGAAGATATTCAGGGCCTTCCGGACCAGTTCGTCTCGCTTACTCGGACGCATTCGACCTCTCATTCTGAACTGATCTGTATATATCCAGCCGGCCACAGGACCTCAAGGTCCAAATTTTTTATCCATATAAAACAACTTATTACCTCTAACTTAGAGGCTTCCCATAATTTTTTTGCAGAAACAGCCTTGTCAAAACTTACCGATCTGTTCATATTCCTGATGAAGGTGTACAGATTAGTTCATATTGGAGAGCCGCCATGTCCCGCGCCCCCTTCCCGCCCTTCGACCGGGTATCCGCCATCGCGAAGGTCCGCGCCGCCGAGAATGCCTGGAACAGCCGCGACCCCGCCAGGGTCGCCGCCGCCTACACGCCGGACAGCGCCTGGCGCAACCGCAGCGAGTTCCTGACGGGCCGCGCGGAGATCGAAGCCTTTCTGACCCGCAAATGGCTTACCGAACTCGACTACCGCCTCATCAAGGAGCTGTGGAGCTTCGACGGCGCACGCATCGCCGTGCGGTTCGCCTATGAGGCCGTCACGCCCGAAGGCCAGTGGTTCCGAGCCTATGGCAACGAGAACTGGGAGTTCGCGCCCGACGGGCTGATGGCGGTGCGCCGCGCCTCGATCAACGACCTCCCCATTGCCGAAGCCGACCGGCTGTTCCGCTGGCCGCTCGGTCCCCGTCCCGAAAATCACCCGGGCCTTTCCGAACTCGGCCTTTAAGCCCCCGTCCGCACAGGAGAAGCGAGATGAAGACCCGACACCACCACTTCCCCCGTCACCACCACTTCCATGTCGATCGCCATGGCAATGTCTTCGACCGCGAGGCCTTACTGGCC
>CAYSVF010000644.1:0-1606 GCA_964434415.1 uncultured Parvibaculum sp. | reverse complement strand
GTTCGATGATGGTCGCGCCGAAAGTGGCGGAGATCGCCGCGCCCATCCATTGCGCGGCGAGCGCGAGGCCCACCACGAATTCGGATCCGGACAAGAGGAAGATATAGGCGGGGATGAAGGTCGGCGCGTTGATGAGGCGGAAGCCGGTCTGGCCGAGCAGGCCATGCGCCAGATTGGCCGCGTAGTTGCGCGGCAGGTTTTTCTCTATTTCCGCTTCATAAGCGGCTTCGGCGGCCACGGCATCGTCGCGGTTTTCAACTGGCTTACTGTCCACGCGCCCCTCGTTTCCACGCGTCACCGATGTTGTTTTCATTGTGCGACGCAGGGGCTTTATAGCCCCGTTCGGTTTCCGAAGGCCAATCTAATGACTCGAACAGCGTTCGAAGTCAGTTTTCAGCGTCCTGTTCGGTGAGCCATTCCACGCGGGCGCGCGCGCCGGGGCCTTGCGCGAGTTTTTCCGCCAGCCAGCCGAGCATCGCCTCGCCCTCGCTCACCAGCGGGTAGGGCGGATTGACGGCGAGGATGCCCGAGCCCGTCATCCGTTTGCCGTCCGGCGCCATAACATGGAGTTCGAGGGCGAGCTGTTTGGGGATGCCGCTTGCCGCCATCCGTTCCAGGAACTCGCCGCTCACGCTCGGGTCCTTCACCGGGTACCAGACGAGGAGGGTGCCCGTCGCCCATCGGCGATGCGCGCCGGCGAGCGCTTTTTCCAGCGCGGCGAATTCGGCGCGGTCCTCGAAGGGCGGGTCGACGAGGATAAGTCCGCGACGCTCCTTCGGCGGCAGCATCGCCTTCATCGCTCGGTAGCCGTCCATGCTCTGGACCTTCACACGCGGGTCGCGTTTGAAGAGCTCTGCGCAATCTTGCCCCGGCGCATGCTCAATCTCGACAAAAGCAAGCCGATCCATGCCCCGTGCAAGGTAGGCGGCAAGCGCCGGCGAGCCCGGATCGCGCGTCAGCGGGGTGCCGCCGAGCGCGCGCACGGCGTCGAGATAGGGCGCGAGCGATGCGGGGATATCGCCGTCCGCGTCGAGAAGCCGCGCGATGCCTTCCCGGTATTCGCCGGTTTTCTGCGCTTCCTCGCCTGCGAGATCTGTCATGCCGCTGCCCGCATGCGTGTCGAGCAGGAAGAAGGGTTTCTCCTTCTTCTTCAGATGCTCGATTGAAAGGGTCAGCAGCGCGTGTTTCATCACATCGGCGAAATTGCCGGCGTGAAATTCGTGTCGGTAGTTCATATCGTTCCGGCGAGGATAAGGGCGGCGGCGATGGTGCCGAGCGAGAGGAGGAAGAGCGCGACGGCGGGCAGGATGCCGTTCTTTTTTCCTGCAAAAACAATCGTGTAGCCCGCTTTCAGCAAATTGTTCGATGCCGCGGCGACGAGGATGGCGGCCGCGGTGAGCGCCATCGGCGAGGCCGTTTTCGCGCTTTGGGCGAGGCTGAGGACGAAGGGGTCGACATCGGTCACGCCGGCAATGGCGGCGACGGCGAAGATGCCGCTCTCGCCGAATTCCTGCCGTCCCCAGGCCACCGCCACCGACAGCGCTACGAAGAGCACCGCAAAGGTCAGCGCGGCGGATATGTCCAGCGGGTTCGAGGATTGGTAGGG
>CAYSVF010000643.1:0-1607 GCA_964434415.1 uncultured Parvibaculum sp. | reverse complement strand
GATGGCTCATGTACCGGATGTGATGCCATTTTACGCCCCTACGGTCAACTCCTACAAACGCTACGTGGATGGTTCCTGGGCTCCAACTCGTCTAGCCTGGAGCTACGACAATCGCACAGCTGGATTTCGGGTAGTTGGAAAAGGCTCGAGTTTGCGCATAGAATGCCGCATTCCCGGCGCAGATTGTAATCCTTACCTCGCCTTTGCTGCCGCATTGGCATCGGGTTTGGATGGTATTCGAAACCAAATTGAGCCCCCCAACATCTTTGAAGTAGATATTTATGAGGCCAAAGATCTAGAGCGAGTCCCCTACTCCCTAAAAGAAGCCATTGAAGGCTTCAAAAACAGCGAATTCGCTAAAGCCGCCTTTGGTGAGGCGGTGGTGAAACACTACACCCACTTCTTCGAAACAGAAGTAAAGGCCTACCAGGCTTCCGTTACTGATTGGGAACGAAAACGGTATTTTGAGAGAATCTAATTCCAGTGTCCAAACCTCAGACGAATTGCTTAATTTTATCGGCCTTAGCTTAGTGCATTAAGCCTAATTTCTTATCAAAGACCCATCAAATGCGTTTAGAAAATAAAGTAGCCCTAATTACAGGTGCGAGTAATGGTATTGGAAAAGCCAGTGCCTCATTGTTTGCCCAAGAGGGGGCTAAAGTATTGGTAGTCGATATTAATGACTCGGAGGGCCAAGCGGTAGTAGAGGAGATAAAAGCAGGCGGCGGAGAAGCCGCCTTTTTTCATGCGGATGTATCTCAAGCGGAAGCTTGTGAGTCGATGGTTCGGTTTGCAGAGAAAACTTTTGGCGGTCTGCATATCTTGTTCAATAATGCGGGAATCATGCACCCTGCTGACGGGGACGCCATCGCTACTGCCGAAGATATCTTTGATCTAACCTTCGCCATCAATGTAAAGGGGGTCTTTTTGGGTTGTAAGTACGGAATCCCCGCCATTCGGCGAGCTGGAGGAGGCTCCATTATCAATACCGCCTCTTTTGTGGCGCACCTGGGAGCGGCTACGCCACAATTAGCCTATACCGCTAGCAAGGGGGCCGTGCTATCTATGAGTAGAGAACTGGCGGTGATCCACGCTCGCGAAAACATTCGAGTCAATGCGCTTTCACCTGGACCACTACGTACAGAACTGCTGATGAGTTTTTTAGATACCGAAGCCAAAAAACAAAGACGGCTAGTACACGTACCCATGGGACGATTTGGAGAAGCAGCTGAGATGGCCAAAGCAGCCTTATTCCTAGCCTCGGATGATTCTTCCTATATGACGGGCGCCGAGTTCTTGGTGGATGGCGGGATTACGGCGGCTTATGTTACGCCTGAAGAGGGTTGAGGGTTGAGGGTTGAGGGTTGAGGGTTGAGTAAGGTAGAGATGAAAATTATAAAAAATGCAGGCTAAAATAAGGACGATTAGTCCAATCGATGGAAGTATCTACGTAGAACGGGAGTTGGCAACGGGTCCGATGATGGAAGCGGCCCTGGATAAAGCGGTGAAGGCGCGGAGAACTTGGCGAAATACGCCACTAGCTGCCCGTCAGAAGATACTGGAACGGGCCCTGGCCTATTTCGTTGCCAAAGCCGATGAGATCGGGG
>CAYSVF010000642.1:0-1608 GCA_964434415.1 uncultured Parvibaculum sp. | reverse complement strand
TCCCTCCCTCTAGAGACACCGGCATTCTGACCGAACATGCCGTCTCATCCGAGTAGGAAATTGTGGCGCCGGTTTGAAATTTCCGGGCGGGCGACATGCTTGACGTTTACGTCAACGTCACCTAGAGTCCCGCCACTTCAAAACTGAGCGAAGAAAGCCGGAAAACCGGCGAATAAACGGTTCCGCGGCGGGCGGGCGCAACAATCGGCTGTTGGCCCATATCGTCATGAAAACGGCCGCCGCGAATGTCGGGGAGATGGAACATGGACCAGCAGACTTCCGAACATGCCGTGTTGGCAGGCAGCCATGAGGGCGACAAGCACGGGCCTTGCCCGACTTTCTCGATCACCCAGCTTGCCGAGGAGTTCGGCCTCACCACGCGCGCAATCCGCTTCTATGAAGACAAGGGGCTTCTGTCGCCGGAGCGCCAGGGCCAGACGCGCGTCTATCATCCGCGCGACCGCGCCCGTCTGATTCTCATCGTTCGGGGCAAAAATGTCGGTCTGGCGCTGACCGAGATCAAGGAAATCCTCGATCACTACGACCCCGCCGAAGGCTGCGAAACGCAGGATCGGATCGCGCTGGAGAAGTTCCGCAAGCGCATTACGAGCCTGGAACGCCAGCGCGACGAGATCGGCCTGCAGGTCGCCACGCTGCAGGAAGCTTGCCGCCGCCTTGAAGAACGAATTGCCGCCGACGGAAATTCCGGGAAGGATGCGCCGAAGAAGCGTCAAAAAGCCTCTATAGGTTGAGGCTTTGCCCACCGGCGCGGGGCCGTCCGTCATTCCTGTGAGTGAAGCAACGGGGTCCCGCGGTCAGACGATCTCGAGGTAATCAATGCCGAGCTACAAAGCCCCCCTTCGCGAATATAACTTCCTTCTCTATGAGCTGCTGGGCATCCAGCAATATTCGAACCTGCCCGGTTTCGCGGATGCGTCGGAAGATCTCGTCCGCGCCATTCTGGAAGAAGCCGCGAAGCTGACGGAGGAAGTCCTCCAGCCGCTCAATCAGGTGGGCGACCGGGAAGGCTGCAAACTCGAAAACGGCGTGGTCACCACGCCGACCGGCTTCAAGGATGCCTACAAGACGCTCGTCGAAGGCGGCTGGCCCGCGCTCGTCGTCGATCCCGAATATGGCGGTCAGGGCCTGCCCAACTCGCTCGGCGTGATCTTCAACGAAATGGTGTCCTCCGCGAACATGGCCTTCGGCATGTATCCGGGTCTGAGCCATGGCGCCTATTCCGCGATCCATCAGCACGGCACGGACGAGCAGAAGCGGAAATATCTGCCCAAGCTCGTCTCCGGCGAGTGGACCGGCACGATGAACCTCACCGAGCCCCATTGTGGCACCGATCTGGGCCTGCTGCGCAGCAAGGCCGTGCCGCAGGGCGACGGCAGCTACAAGATCAGTGGGCAGAAGATTTTCATCTCCGCGGGCGAGCATGATCTGGCCGAAAACATCCTGCACCTCGTGCTGGCGCGCATCGAAGGCGGGCCTGAGGGCGTGAAGGGCATCTCGCTCTTCCTCGTGCCGAAATATCTCGTCAACGAGGACGGCTCGCTGGGCGAACGCAACGGCGTTTCCTGCGGCTCGCTGGAAGAGAAGATG
>CAYSVF010000641.1:0-1618 GCA_964434415.1 uncultured Parvibaculum sp. | reverse complement strand
TCTTTCAGTTTTTCCTTGAAGGTCGTGACGACCGAGACGCTATCGAAAACGGCATCCACCGCGACGCCGGCGAGCATCTTCTGTTCCTCGAGCGGGATGCCGAGCTTCTCATAGGTTTCGAGAAGCTTGGGGTCCACCTCGTCTAGGCTTTCGGGCCCGGCGGTCTGCTTGGGCGCAGAATAATAGTAAGCGTTCTGATAGTCCATCGTCGGATAGAACACCTTGGCCCAGGTGGGTTCCTCCATGTTCTTCCAGCGGCGGAACGCTTCCAGACGCCATTCCAGCATCCATTCCGGTTCGTTCTTTTTCGCGGAGATGTAGCGAACGGTATCCTCCGTCAGGCCGATCGGCGCCTTTTCGGATTCGATCTCGGTCGAGAAGCCGTATTTGTACTTCTCCACTTCGCCAACGGTTTCGACTGTCTCCTTGACGGCCGCCATTTCAACTCTCCACTTCCGCAAGCGCCGCGTTGCGCTCGCTCGTCTCACTTCCGTCCGTCCCGTGCCGCTTCTTCGCCTTCATATAGGCGCGCGACCAGCTTTCGACGAACCGGTTCACATCATCCTCGGTGCTGTTCCAGCCCAGGCTCACCCGGACAGCACCCTTTGAAATCTCGTCCTCGATGCCCATCGCATCGAGGACATGCGGGCGCCCCACCTTGCCGGAAGAGCATGCCGCGCCGGCACTGACGGCGATCCCGTCGAGGTCCAGCATCATGACCAGCCGCTCGGCATCGAGGCCGGGGGCCGAAACATAGCTCGTATTGGGCAGCCGCGCCGCCCGGGCGCCGAAAAACACCGCATCGGGCGCAAAGTCGGCAATCCGCTCCTCCAGCATGTCGCGGAGAAGCGCGAGGCCCGAGAATCCATCCAGCGCCGCATCCGCCGCCGCGGCCGCCGCCCCGAAACCTGCAATGCCGGGGACGTTCTCGCTGCCCGCCCGGCGGCGCATTTCCTGCCCGCCGCCAAGCTGAAGCGCCTCCAATGGCAGGCCCTTGCGAAACACAAGCGCGCCCGTACCCAGCGGACCGCCCAGCTTGTGCCCCGCCAAAAACATCATGTCCACGCCCGCCTCCGTGAAATCGACGGGCAGCTTGCCCGCCGCCTGCACGGCATCGGTGAGAAGTAGTCCGCCCACCGCATGCGTCAGCTCCGCCGCATCCTTTACCGGCTGGATGGTGCCGGTTTCGTTGTTCGCCCACATCAGCGCCACCAGCGGCTTGCCGGGCTCGGCCAGCAGCGCCTCGAGGGCTGCGAGGTCGGCCACGCCTTCGCCGTCCACGGGAAGCCATGACAACGGCAGGCCGGCTGCTTCCGCCGGGGCGCGCACCGCGCTGTGTTCCACCGAACAGACGATCAGCCGCTCGATACCCGCACCGGCCTTTGCCGCATGAAGGGCAAGATGGGCGGCCTCGGTGCCGCCGCTCGTGAAGACGAGATCGGCGTCGTTCGCCTTCACCAGCGCCTTCACCTGGGCGCGCGCCTTCTCGACCAGCTTGCGCGCCGCGCGCCCCTCCGCATGCACGGAAGAGGGATTACCCAGTCCCATGCCCGGCGCGGCCAGCGCACGCATCACAGCCGCCGCGGCTTCGGCCCGCAGCACGGTCGTGGCGTTATGG
>CAYSVF010000640.1:0-1626 GCA_964434415.1 uncultured Parvibaculum sp. | reverse complement strand
GCTGAGCACATCTGTCGCGCAAGGCGACCGGCAGTGGCTGGCTCGGACGAGATACTGTCGATTGATGAAGCGCCGTCCGGAATACAGGCGGCGCCCGGTCTTCTACTTGGTCAGGATCAATTTGCCCTTCGAGGTTTCACGCAAGAGGTAATGCTCGCCGCGATGCTCGATCACGGCTTCCTTGCGCGCCGAAAGCAGGGTTTCCGAACGGATCACGGGCGTTGCCGCCCGCTCTTGCCGATCCACCGGTCCTGCTCCTTCTGTCTTGTTCATCCGCCCCTGCACAATCCGTATGGATCCCGGGATCCAGAAAACGGGCTTAACGCCCCGACTTCGTAACTGCCGACCTTGTATCGTTACTGCGAGTCATTTGCAATAGCATCTTCGGAACATGCGTTCGCCTGGTTGCGACGCCGCCACGGTCAGCTGTCAAGGCATTGCGCCATATAAAGAAAAGCGCGGCGAGGAGCCCGGCGACGGCTGACTTTGATGACAGATCGGGATGAATTGGCCGGAGCGGCGCGGTGCGGAATCAGATCGGCGCGGGGCGGATCCTGACTGACCGGGCTCGGAACAGGATTGGCTGGGGCGGCAGGATTCGAACCTGCGCATGACGGGATCAAAACCCGTTGCCTTACCGCTTGGCTACGCCCCAAAAAGAGGGCCGGAACATAGCCCCATGGCTTTGCTCGCGCAAGCGGCGGCGCTTGCGACGAGCCCCGGAAAAGCACGGAATCCGGCCTTGCGGCGCGCGCGCGCAGGCGATATAAACCCGCCTCCAGAGAACGTCGGAGTGTAGCGCAGCCTGGTAGCGCACCTCGTTCGGGACGAGGGGGTCGGAGGTTCGAATCCTCTCACTCCGACCATTCTCTGTTTCCCCTTCCCTTGCACGCAAATTGCCTGCCCCCTCGCGCAGATGTGTCTTTGCATCGCCAGCCGGGATGTGGATCATGTCGCCCATGGCAATCCGCACAAACAAGCGGCCTTCAGGGAGAAAAGCATGAAACCCGTCCTTTACGACTTCACAGCCGCGCCGAGCCCGCGCCGCGCGCGTATCCTGCTCGCCGAAAAGGGCATAGAGCACGAAAACGTGCAGGTGGACCTTACCAAGGGCGAGCAGCTTTCCGACGACTACAAGAAGATCAATCCCGCCTGCACCGTCCCGGCGCTGAAGCTCGAAAGCGGCACCATCCTCACGGAAAATCTCGGTATCGCAGCCTGGGCGGAAGCGGTAAAGCCGGAGCCGGCGCTTCTGGGCACCAACCCGGAGGAAAAAGGTCTGGTGATGGGCTGGAATGCGCGGATCGAATTCGAAGGCTTGATGCCCATTGCCGAGGTTCTGCGCAACACGTCCAAGGGCATGGCGGACCGCGCCCTGCCCGGCCCCGTCAATCTTGCGCAGATTCCCGAACTCGCAGAGCGCGGGTCTGTACGACTCACCCGTTTCTTCGATGTCCTGAACGAGCGCCTGAAAGGCCGGGACTATATCGCCACCGACAGCTTCTCCCTTGCCGACATCACGGCGCTTGTCTGCATCGATTTCGCCAAATGGGTGAAGCACGAGCCGAAGCCCGAGCATGAAGACCTCAAGCGCTGGCACGCAGCGGTTTCGGCACGGCCCAGCGC
>CAYSVF010000639.1:0-1629 GCA_964434415.1 uncultured Parvibaculum sp. | reverse complement strand
GTATTGATAGCATAGCAGTGCAATGGAGACGGCGGACAATCGTCCGCCGGTGCGCATCAAGAGAGAGGAAAACCGATGACAGGCATGTGGAAGACGGGGTTGGCCGCAACTGCGCTGTTAATGGCCGCAAACGTGGCTGAAGCCGCCGACAAGCTCTTCGTCTACGTCTCTCCAGATCCGATCGGCGTGAATGCCTTCCTGAAGATGGGACAGACGGGAATCGAGGCGGCGAGCCAGAAATTCGACGCCGACGTCAAGACATACGAATCGCGGACTGCTGCCGAACGCATGGAAAACGTCAACGCCGCCATCAATGAGGGCGCCGATATCGTCGTGGTTCTCGGCTTCGAGTTTAACGACATCATGAAGGAGGTCGGGCCCGCCAATCCGGATACCCAGTTCCTGATTGTCGACCAGTGCATAGAAGATCGTCCGGACAATGTGCATTGCGCCGTCTTCCGCGAGTATGAGGCGAGCTATCTGATGGGCGTCGCCGCCGGCATGATGACGGAGTCCAACAAGGTTGGCGCCGTCGGCGCACTCGACATTCCGTTTCTGCACCGCTTCACGGATGGCTATGCGCAGGGCGTGAAATCGGTGAAGCCGGATGCTGAAGTCGATATTCGCTGGGTTGGAGGCGAAAATCCCTTTGCCGATCCCGTGCGTGCCAAGGAACAGGCCGTCGCCATGCACGCGGCCGGTGCCGATTACATCTACAGCGCCACGTCGGGCGGCGATTTCGGCATCTTCGAAGCAGCAGGTGAAAAAGGCTTCAAGGTCTTCTCCGTCGACGTCAACCACTGTCCGGAGGCTCCCGGCATCATCGTCGATCAAAGTCTGAAGCGCGTCGATACTGCTCTGGAGACGGCAATCGGCGCGATTCTGGACGGTCAGAAGAAGGTCACCATGGCGCTCGGGATCAAGGAAGGCGGCGTTGGCGCCATCGCCCTTGAGGATGCCGACACTATTGCGAAAAGCCAGTGCCTGATCGTCGATCGACCCGATGTGGCAGAAAAACTGCGCAGCGTGGCCGCGAGTATCGCTGACGGTTCGCTGAAACTTGAAGATCCCATGTTCGCTCAATAGGATATTGCTGGAGCGGCGCTCTCGCCATGCGCGCGTCACTGGAGCACATAAGCGTCGACTTCGGGCCCGTGAAAGCGGTCGACGATGTGTCTTTCGGCGTCGCAGCCGGAGAGATACACGCCATCGTCGGCGAGAACGGCGCAGGAAAGTCGACGCTGATGAACGTGTTGTTTGGCCTCGTCAGGCCGAACGGCGGACGCATCTTGATCGACGGTGACGAACGGGTGTGGAACTCCCCGCAGGATGCGATCGAAGCCGGGCTCGGCATGGTCCATCAGCATTTCATGCTGCAGGACGATATGACTGTCCTGGAAAACATCGTTCTGTGCAGCGAGCCCGCGAATGCCGTTGGTTTCGTCAATTTCACCGCTGCCCGGAATAGGATCAGGGACGGGTTCTCTCAGCACGGGATCTCGATCGATCTCAATGCCCGGGTCGGGGATCTGGGTGTCGGACAGCTTCAGATCGTCGAAATCCTCAAGGTGATCTATCGCGACGCCCTGCTGATCATACTCGACGAGACGACGGCGGTGCTGACGCCGC
>CAYSVF010000638.1:0-1639 GCA_964434415.1 uncultured Parvibaculum sp. | reverse complement strand
GTCTCATCCTGCGCGCCGTCTCGTCTTACGGGCTGCCCGATTGCCTGCGGCTTTCCGTCGGCACGGAAGAGGCGAACCGGCTGGTGGTGGACGCGCTTGCCGACTTCATGAAGGGCGGTGCGTCATGAGCGAACCGCTTTTCGAGCGTATCGCGCTGATCGGCCTCGGCCTTATCGGCGGTTCCATCGGCCATGCGGTGAAGCGCGGCAATCTTGCAAAGCACATTGCGGGTTATGCGCGCTCGGAAGAAACCCGCAAGCGCGCGCATGAAATCGGTTTCATCGACAGCGCGCATGAGACGGCGGCGGATGCGGCGAAGGATGCAGACCTCGTCATCCTCTGCGTGCCTGTCGGCGCGCTCGGGCCGGTGGCCGCGGAAATCGAAAAGGCGATGAAGCCCGGCGCGATCCTCACCGATGTCGGCTCGGTGAAGATGGCCGTCATCCGCGATGTCGGCCCGCATGTGCCCGAAGGCGTGCATTTCATTCCCGGCCACCCCATTGCGGGCACGGAGCAGTCAGGTCCGGAAGCGGGCTTTGCCGAACTCTTCGACAATCGCTGGTGTATCCTCACGCCGGTGCCCGGCACGGACCGCGAGGCGACGGAAAAACTCACCGCTTTCTGGCAAGGCTGCGGCTCGACCGTCGATGTGATGGAGCCGCGCCACCATGACATGGTGCTCGCCATCGTCAGCCATCTGCCGCATATCATCGCCTATAATATCGTCGGCACGGCGAACGATCTGGAAACGGTCACGGAATCGGAAGTCATCAAATATTCCGCCTCCGGTTTCCGCGACTTCACGCGTCTCGCCGCGTCCGATCCCACCATGTGGCGCGACGTCTGCCTGAATAACCGCGAACCGATCCTCGAAATGCTGGCGAGGTTCTCGGAGGATCTGTCGGCGCTGCAGCGCGCGATCCGCTGGGGCGATGGCGATGCGCTTTTCAGCCTCTTCACGCGCACCCGCAATATTCGCCGCTCCATCATCGAAGCCGGACAGGAAACGCCCGCGCCCAATTTCGGCCGCACGCCGAAGAAGGACTGAGGCGAGATTTTTTCTCTCGTGTCATCCCGGCCTTGTGCCGGAATCCAGGAGCAACAGGCGCCGAGTTCGCGGCCCTGGGCCCCGGGACGAAGCCCGGGGTGACAGCCTGATTTAAAAAGCAGCTTCAATAAACCGGATCGAGTGTCGCGACAGGCACGGGGCCGAGATAGAGCTTGCCCTTGCTCATCACCACGGGCACGCGCACCCGGCCGGATTTGTTGCCCTGGAACTGCGAGATGAGGCCGAGGCCTGCCAGCGCCATCTTCTCGTTCTTCTGCGGAATGCGGCCCGCCTTCACCAGCGCGGAGACGAGCCCTTCGTAATCGGCAATCTGCGCGTCGAGGCGTCCCGCCGGGCGGCCCTGTTCGTCGAGCGTCACTTCGCCCGAGGCGTCCATGTCGAGCGGGCCCCATTTCACTTTCAGGTCGGAGACGGCAAGCGTGCCGCCCGCCGCCATCCAGTCGCGTGCGAACTCCACCGGGCTTGCGGCCTGAGTGGCGGGCACGTTGCGCAGGCGCGCCTGCAGGATGACGAGCTTGGCCGTGTTGCCGAGCGCAGGCGGCGTCAGGCGGGCGGGCAGCACCATATTGT
>CAYSVF010000637.1:0-1643 GCA_964434415.1 uncultured Parvibaculum sp. | reverse complement strand
GTGCAGGCGCGGTTGCGTGCGCGTTAGCTCGCCTTAGCGTCCTCGGCCGTTTCGCCCGGCGCGAAAGTCATCGCCACGCCGTTCATGCAGTAGCGAAGGCCAGTGGGCGGCGGACCGTCATCGAAGACATGGCCCAGATGGCCGCCGCAGCGACGGCAATGCACTTCCGTGCGTGTCATGAAGAAGGAGCTGTCTTCCGAGGTGCCGATGGCATTGGGCAGGGGCTCGTAGAAGCTCGGCCAGCCGGTGCCGCTGTCGAATTTCGCCTTGGACGAATAAAGCGCGAGGTCGCAGCCGGCGCAGTGGAAAATGCCGTCGCGATGTTCGTCATTGAGCGGGCTCGAAAAGGCACGCTCCGTCCCGTGATCGCGCAGCACGTAATATTGCTGCTTGGTGAGCTGGGCTTTCCATTCCGCGGGCGTTTTCGTGACTTCGAATGCTTCCTTGTTGGCAGGGCTTGCGTCGGCGCTGCTCCGCCACGCCCAGGCGCCGGCGCCGAGAAGGGCCGCGCCACTCACGCCCGCCAGAAAGCCGCGTCGTGTCGTCTTTTTCATGGTCGCCTCCTTATTGCTGGATAATCCGCTCACTCAGTGTTCCGCAGGTTCGCCGCCGCGTGCTTCGTCGCCCCAGAGCTGGTCGAGGCGCTGATCGCGGCCGCAATTCCAGCGATAGAATTTGTAGCGGAGCGGATTTTTCCGCGCGTAATCCTGATGATAGGTCTCGGCCGGGTAGAACGGACCAGCGTCCACGATCTCGGTCTGGATGGGCCGATCGAAGCGGCCGGACTTTTCCAGCTCTTCCTTGCTCTCCTCGGCGAGTTTCTTCTGCTCCGCCCCATGGGTGAAGATGGCGGTGCGGTACTGATAGCCGACATCGCAGAACTGCGCGTTCTTCCGCAGCGGGTCGGTATTGCGCCAGAAGATATAGAGCAGCTTCTTGTAGCCGATCTTGGCCGGGTCGTAGGTGATCTGCACGGCCTCGGCATGGCCGGTGCCGCCGTCCGAGACCTGTTCATAGGTCGGGTTCTTCACATCGCCGCCGGTATAGCCGGAGACCACCTTCTTCACGCCGTCGAGCTTTTCGAAGGGCGGCTCCATGCACCAGAAACAGCCGCCTGCGAAGGTGGCGACCGCCAGATGGGCGTCTTTACCCGGTTTCGGCGCCATGGCCGCGTCGTCCGCGCTTGCGCCGCGCCCGATCAGGCTCCCGAGCAGCAGCAGCGCCATGAAGGTCAGGGCGGCAAGGCCGAGGGTCTTTGCGGTCTGTAATCGCATGGTCGTTCTTCCCGGGTTTCGTGTCTCGCGGTTTGGCGGCGGGGCCGCCTCACCTGTGAATGTAGGTCCCGTGGCGCTCCCTTTCCTCACACAAGCGATCACGCTTGCGCGATCAGCCTTTGGGTAGGCAGGAATGCCGATTGTTGATCTATGCCATGGACGCCATGCGACAAATTGACATATCCTTTCTCGAAATATGGTTTTGTCGGGAGGAGGCGACCATGGGCGTAGCACTCAGCCATGAGGGCCACAAAGTCGGCGGTGGATCCGGTTCCATCGAAATCGCAAAGATCACGGCGGACGATCCATGGATATGGATCCGGCGCGGCTGGGCGGATATGGGCCGCGCGCCGCTGGTCAGCCTGAGCT
>CAYSVF010000636.1:0-1644 GCA_964434415.1 uncultured Parvibaculum sp. | reverse complement strand
GCGCATTGAGCAATTGATTGGTGAACGCACCAGCCAGATCCCGTGCCAGCTGATCGCCGACGCCATCGATCTTGTCGTCTTCATCGCCCGCGAGAATGGCGCGCGCCGCGTCAAGGACATCATCCGCGTCGACGGGCTTACCGAAATGGGCGCCTACGCCATCCGTCCCGCCGCGCCAACCGATCATTTGAAACTCACCGGAGGAGCAACATCATGAACGTCACATCATCTCTTCGACCCATGGCGAGAGGTCTTGCCGTCGCCGCAGCGCTTCTTGTGTTGGCGGGCCCGGCGAACGCCGCAGGCTCGGGCATGCCCTGGGAGGCGCCGCTCGCCTCGATCCTTGCCTCCATCGAAGGCCCGGTCGCGCGCATTGTGGCGGTGATCATCATTATCATCACCGGACTGTCGCTTGCCTTCGGCGACACGTCGGGCGGCTTTCGCCGCCTCATCCAGATCGTTTTCGGTCTTTACATCGCCTTCGCTGCGACGAGTTTCTTTCTCGCCTTCTTCTCCTTTGGCGGCGGCGCTTTGATCTGAGGAACCGACCCAATGCTCGAAGGATATTCCGTTCCCGTTCATCGAAGCCTCACCGAGCCCATCATGATGGCGGGCGCGCCAAGAGGCGTTGCGATCCTCAACGGCACCATCGCCGCTGCCGTGGGTCTGGGGCTGCAGATGTGGATCGCCGGGATCGTTCTCTGGATGATCGGGCAGGCGGCGGCCGTCTACGCCGCCAAGAAAGACCCGAAATTTTTGGAAGTCGGCGTCCGGCATCTGAAGCACAAAGGCTATCTCTCATGCTGAACCTCCAGGAATATCAGACACGGCCGAAGCGGCTTGCGGATTATCTCCCCTGGGCGATGACGGCGGCTCCTGGCGTCATCCTCAACAAGGATGGCGGTTTCCAGCGGACCATCTCCTATCGCGGGCCGGATCTGGAAAGCGCCGGCGAAGGTGAGCTTTTGTCCTTCACCGCCCGCGTCAACAATGTTCTGAAGCGCTTCGGGTCCGGCTGGGCGCTGTTCTTCGAGGCGTCGCGTATTCCGGCCAATGATTATCCTTCGTCTGACTTTGCCGACCGCGCCGCCTGGCTGGTGGACGAAGAGCGCCGCGCGAGTTTCGAGACTGGGTCGGCGCATTTCGAGAGCCGCTACCATCTGACTTTCGCCTGGCTGCCGCCGAGCGACCGGACCCGCAAGAGCGAAGCGCTGTTTCTGACGCGCGATGGTGAAGAAAAGACGCCCTCCTGGCGCGATCATCTTGACGTTTTCATCCGCGAGACCGACCGCGCCATCGGGCTTTTGTCGGCGCTGATGCCCGAATGCAGGGTTCTCGACGATTCCGAGACCCTCGAATACTTGCATGGCTGCGTTTCGACCAAGCGCCATCCGGTCGCGGCGCCGGAAACGCCCATGTTCCTTGACGGCGTTATCGCCGATTGCGGACTGACGGGCGGTCTTGCGCCCATGCTGGGCGACGAACATTTGCGCGTCGTCAGTTGCCAAGGCTTTCCGCCGGCGAGCGAGCCGGGATTCCTCGACGCCTTGAACCGGCTGGGGTTTTCCTATCGCTGGACGACTAGGTTCATTGCACTGGATAAAGCGCTGGCGACGAAAGAGATCACCAAATATCGCCGGCAAT
>CAYSVF010000635.1:0-1652 GCA_964434415.1 uncultured Parvibaculum sp. | reverse complement strand
GCTATGCCGCGGCGCTCCCCCTCGGCGCCACCATCGACAGCGCGATGGTCGGCGTGGTGGAAAAATCCAACAATGAGAAATTCGCGCCCGGCAATCTGGTGACAGGCGGGTTTGGCTGGGTGAGCCATGCGATCTCCAATGGACGCGGCGTCCAGAAGCTCGACCCTTCGCTCTTTCACGGCCCCTTGCGCCCGACCGCCGCCATCGGCGTGCTCGGCATACAGGGGCTCACCTCCTACTTCGGCCTGCTCGACCTCGGCGACCCCAAAGAAGGCCAGACCGTTCTCATTTCGTCGGCGGCTGGCCCCGTCGGTGCGACGGCGGGACAGATCGCCAAAATGAAGGGGTGTCGCGTGGTCGGCATCGCGGGCTCCGAGCGCAAATGCGACTATGTGCGCGGGCTCGGCTTCGACGATGCCTTCGACTATCACGAGGGCAATCTCGCCGACGCCATCAAGGCGCATTGCCCGGATGGCGTGGATATCTATTTCGACAATGTCGGCGCGGAGATGCTGGATGCCGCCCTTCTCAACATGAAGGAGCATGGCCGTATCGTCGTTTCGGGCCAGGTCGCGGAATACAATGCCGAGACCCCTGTGGGGATCCGCCATGTGACGCGCTTCATCACGCACCGGTTGCGGATGGAGGGGCTCGTCGTCTTCGACTATTTCAAGCAGTTCCCCCAGGCGCAGGCGGAAATGGCGCGCTGGATCCACGAAGGCAAGCTTCAGTACACCGAGGATATTTCGGAGGGACTGGAGGGCAGCGCCGATGCGTTCATCGGGCTCTTCGAGGGCGAGAACCTCGGGCGGCGGCTCGTGAAGGTCAGCTAAACAAAAAGCCCGGCGTTTCCGCCGGGCTTTTCAATTCGCGTTGCGCTTCGATCAGAAGGCGGCTGTCATCGCCACATTGCTCATCGCAGTGCTGGAGCGTTCCTTCTTCAGCCCTTCGGCAATGAGGAAGGCCAGTTCCAGCGCCTGGCTGGCGTTAAGGCGCGGATCGCAATGGGTGTGGTAGCGGTCGCCGAGTTCCGTCTCGGTGATCGCCTGCGCACCGCCCAGGCATTCCGTCACGTTCTGGCCGGTCATCTCGAAATGAACGCCGCCCGCATGGGTGCCCTGATCGCGATGCACGGCCATGAAGGCCTGCACCTCGGCGAGCACGCGGTCTACCGGACGCGTCTTGTAGCCGGTCGAACTCTTGATCGTGTTGCCATGCATCGGATCGCAGGACCACACCACCTTCTTGCCCTCGCGCTTGATAACCTCGATCAGCGCCGGCAGGTGCTTCTCGACATTCTCCGCACCGAAACGGCAGATCAGCGTCAGGCGGCCCGGTTCGTTATCCGGGTTCAGAATATCGGTGAGCTTCACCAACTCTTCCGGATCGAGCGAAGGACCGCATTTCATGGCGATCGGGTTCTTCACGCCGCTCAGGAACTCCACATGCGCATGGTCCGGCTGGCGCGTACGGTCGCCGATCCACAGCATATGGGCCGAGGTGTCGTAGAAATCGCCGGACGTGCTGTCCACGCGCGTCATCGCTTCTTCATAGCCCAGAAGCAGCGCCTCGTGGCTGGTGAAGAAGTCGGTCTGGCGAAGCTGCGGCGCCGTCTCGCCATTGATGCCGCAGGCCTTCATGAAGTCCAGCGT
>CAYSVF010000634.1:0-1658 GCA_964434415.1 uncultured Parvibaculum sp. | reverse complement strand
GGCTCGGCCACCGGCCTCGGCGCGGCCGTCGCGCTGAAACTTGCCGAGCGCGGCTGCAAGGTCGTCATCAACTACACCAAGAGCGAAATCGAGGCGAAAGAGACGCAAAGCCGGTGCGAAAAGCTCGGCGTCGAAACGCTGCTGGCCCAGGGCGATGTCAGCAAGGACGAGGATTGCCGCCGCATCGTCGCCGAGACGGTCGCCAAATGGGGCCGCGTCGATGTGCTGGTGAACAATGCGGGCGGCACGAAATTCGCCGACCACGCCAAGCTCGAAGCGCTCAACGAGGAAGACTTCCTCTGGATCTACAAGGTGAATGTCGTCGGCGCCTATATGATGATCCGCGCCGCCGAGCCGCACATGAAGGAAATCGGCAAGGGCAAGGTGGTGAACATCTCCTCCATCGCGGGCGTCACCGGCGTCGGCTCATCCATCGCCTATGCCGCCTCCAAAGGCGCGCTCAATACCATGACGCTGTCGCTCGCCCGTTCGCTCGCGCCGGAAATCCGCGTCAACGCCGTCTGCCCCGGCTTTATCGGCACGCGCTGGTTCTCCGAACGCTTCGGCCAGGAAACCTTCGACCGCATCGTGAAGCAGCAGGAAGAAACCATGCCGCTCCAGCGCGCAGGAATGGCGGAAGACATCGCCACCTCGGTGGTCTTCTTCTGCGACGAAGGCGGCGAGCACATCACCGGCGAAACGCTCATCACCGACGCCGGCATGCATCTGGGCTTCGCCCCGCTGGCAGCACGGTGAGAAAAACCGAAGGACCAAATTCCGTGTCATTCCCGGGCTTGACCCGGCAATCCAGAACGGCGGCACAATCATTCGTTGCGCTGGATGCCCGGGTCGAAGCCCGGGCATGACAGTTTGGGGAGGCTCTTCCCCTACCCCTCCAGAAACCCCAGCACCGCGTCTTTCGTGCCCTTGTCGCCGACCGCCTTCATATGGTCGCGGTCCGGCACGATGGACGACACCGCGCCGGGAATGCGCGCGGCAAGCGGCTCCGGCGCACCTGCCTGATCGTCATCGCCGCCCGCCACCACGAGCACGGGACGGGTGATAGATGCCAGCCCGTCCACAGGAAAGGGCTGCCGCACCGCGCGCCAGCAGGCCGCCAGCGCCTCGCGGTCCTGCCGGTTCTGGTCGGCAAAGGCACGGAACATGCGGCCCATCCGGGTCGTCACGGATTTGAGGCTGTCGGCGAGCAGTGCATCGGCCACGCTGTCGGCTTCGCGTTCCGCAATCAGCAAATTCTCTCCCACGCCCGCCGCCACCACACGGTCCACGCGCTCTGGATGGTTCATCGCCATGACGAGCGCCACCATCGCCCCCATGGAATAGCCGACGACATCGGCCCCCGGCTCACCCAGATGATCGAGCAACGCCACCGCGTCCTCCGCCATCAGGGAAAGAGAATAGGCATCCTCGTCATACGGCTTGTCGCTCTGCCCATGGCCCCGCCCGTCATACATGATGACGCGGTATCCCGCCCGGACGAGTGCCTTCACCCAACCCGTATCGACCCAGTTTACCGCATGGGTGGAACCGAACCCGTGGATCAGCAGCACCGGATGGCCTTGTCCCTCCACCCGATAGGCCAGTTTCAGCCCGTCCGAGACGAATTTCTCCATGACCGAATTCCCTTACGCGAAACG
>CAYSVF010000633.1:0-1659 GCA_964434415.1 uncultured Parvibaculum sp. | reverse complement strand
CCATCGGATCGAGACCGAGCGTGCGCATAGCGTCTATTTCCTCGCGCATCTTCATCGATCCGATTTCCGCGGTGAACGCACTGCCCGACCGACCCGCCACGATGATGGCCGTCAACAGCAGGCCGACTTCCCGAAGAAAGACGATCGTCACCATATTGACGGTGAAGTAATCCGCGCCGAATTTCGAAAGCTGCGTGGCACCCTGCTGCGCCAGCACGGCACCGATCAGAAAAGTCAGCAGACAAACGAGCGGCAGCGCGTCGAACCCCGCCCTCTCCATGTGATGAACGAACGGCACCCAGCGCAGACGCGCAGGGCGCCTGATTGCCCGCCCGACGGCGGCGACGACCTCGCCGAGAAACTCGATAATCCCCACAGCCTCCCGGCTGACGGCGATAACGGCATCGCCCATATTACCGGCCACATGGGCGTAAAGACCGACCTCCTTCTCTTCAACAGGCGCAGGCGGTCCATCCTGTGCCAGCTTGTCGAGCAGAAGCGACTGGGCTTCGTTCAGGTTCTGGAACTCGACTCGGGCCCCGGCCTCTTCCAGCGCATAGGCGCAGCGCGAGAGGATCACGGCAGCGGAGGTATCGAAGCGGGTCACCTCGCCGAGATCGAAAACCGCCCGCGTCACCTGCCCGCTCCCGGCATCGAAGTCGCGCAATTGCCGGTCGACGCCGGAAATCGCAGCCACCACCCACTCGCCTGACGCCCGCAAGACCAGCGTATCCCCCTCCTTCTCAAGGGAAATACCGGCCGCTCCCTTGGAATCGGGCGAATTTTTCTGGTGCCTGCGGAAGATACCCAATGGTGACTCGGATGTAATATTTTGCGGTGGGGCCACTTTGACGGCCAACACTGGGACGCGCAAGGGTCGGGCGCGCCAGTTTGACGCATGCAATCGACAGGGTTCAGGTTTAGGTTCCAGACGGTCCGCCCTGTCGGCGGACGAAACGGAATTATCCGGGTCTCTGCCTGGCATGCTTGAGGAAGGGAAAGATCATGCGTTTTGAGAAATGGCTGAAAGGCACGGCGGCACTTGTTCTGGCGGCGAGCTTCGCAGCCCCCGCTTTCGCAGCGGATGGCGGCTTCACCAAGGGCGACGCCAAACACGGCGAAAAAGTCTTCAAACTCTGCAAGGCTTGCCACACCGCTAATGAAGGCGGTCCCAATCGCGTCGGACCGAACCTGTACGGCATTTTCAAGCGCGGGATCGCCGCTCATGAAGGCTACAAATATTCCGACGGAATGAAGAAATTCGCAGGGGAACACAAGGAATGGACCCCGGATCTGATGTTCGTCTATCTGGAAAACCCGCGGAAGGATGTCCCCGGAACCTTCATGTCCTTCCCCGGCCTGAAGAAGGAAAAGGACCGCGACGACCTGATCACCTATCTGATCCAGGAAACAGGCGGCCTTCCCAAGGAATGAGCCTTCCCGCTATATAGCGGCAACTATTTGCCGATATGAAAGGGTCCCGCTTCGGGGCCCTTTTCTTTTCCCGTCTACTGGAACGGAAGATGCAAATTGATTGCCGAGCGGCGAACCTATGTCCCGGATCGGGACAGAAAGCTCGCAATATCGGTCAATTTAGGGCATTTGAAGTGGACCGGGGGTCCGCTTCCGGGGCTGGCAAGAAAGCATGAATCCGACACC
>CAYSVF010000632.1:0-1660 GCA_964434415.1 uncultured Parvibaculum sp. | reverse complement strand
GGGGCGGACGCATCCTGCGGATCGGCCTCGGTGTCGCCGGAGCGGGCGGGTTTGTCGGTGCGGTCGCTGTCCTGTTTGCGGCGTGCCTGGTCGGCGCGGTTCTCTTCGACTTCGTCCCGGCGGGCCTGCGCGGTGTCGCGCTCCCTGCGATGGCCGGGCGCCATGCTTTGCGCTTCGTCGGCGCGCGCGCGGTCCTTCGCGGCGCGGGCCAGATGTTCGGCGAACATATCCGCGCCCGTCGATGGCGTGACCGCCACGCGCAGCGCGTCGGGGCGCAGGGAAAGCGCTTCGCCTATCGCGCCGCTGCGTTTCACGGAGGAATTCGCAGAGGAAGATGAATAATCCATGGCCTGCCGGTCCCGTCATATTGCCGAGTATGGAGCGGAGACGGCATGAGAGCCCTCCGCACCGGTTAGGTAGCAAGCCCCGGGCCAGCGCGATTTGTCGTTGCAGTGCAGAAAATATCTTGTATTTACAAGGGCTTCGGCATCGACGCGCTGTCCGGCCTGTTGACGGGAGGGGCCGCTGCACCGATATTTCTGCCGGGTGGCGGCAGTTTTTGCCGCCTTTTGATTTGGACGCCCGCGCGTTTTGCGCGAGCCGGATTGTGCGATGCGCGCGAGTTTCGACGAAAAGACGGGATTGAACAGCCTCGATCTCCCCGGGCGACCGGAGGAGACGCGGGTCGTCGTCGCCATGTCGGGCGGGGTGGACAGTTCCGTTACGGCCGCGCTGCTTGCCGAGCAGGGCTATGACGTGGTGGGCATCACCATGCAGCTCTACGATCACGGCATGGCGGTGCAGAAGAAGGGCGCTTGTTGCGCGGGGCAGGATATTCACGATGCCCGCCGGGTCGCCGAGCAGATCGGCATTCCGCATTACGTGCTCGATTACGAAGACCGTTTCCGCGAAGCAGTGATCGAGGATTTTGCCGATTCCTATGCGGCGGGCGAAACGCCGATCCCCTGCATTCGCTGCAATGAGCGGGTGAAGTTCCGCGATCTGCTGGAAACGGCGCGCGATCTGGGCGCGGCGGCTCTGGCCACCGGTCATTATATTGCGACGAAGCCGGGCGCGAACGGGCATCGCGAGCTGCACCGTCCGCGCGACGACGATCGCGACCAGAGCTATTTCCTCTTCACGACCACGCAGGACCAGCTCGACTATCTGCGGTTTCCGCTGGGCGACCTGACCAAGCCGGAAGCGCGGGCGATTGCCGAGCGCATGGGGCTGCACGTGGCGGCAAAGCCCGACAGTCAGGACATCTGCTTCGTGCCGACGGGGCGCTATACCACCATCGTCGATCGCCTGCGTCCCAATGCGGCGATGGCCGGAGAGATCGTCCATCTGGACGGGCGCGTGCTGGGCCGTCATGAAGGGATTACGCGCTTTACCATCGGTCAGCGCCGGGGCCTCGGTATCGGCGCGGCGGAGCCGAACACCGAGCCGCTTTTCGTCGTCGGGCTCGATCCCGCCCGCAAGCAGGTTATCGTCGGTCCGCGCGAGGCCTTGCTGACGCGCCGGCTGACCTTGCGAGAGGTGAACTGGCTTGGGGATATTCCGCTGGCCGCGTTGCCGGCGGAGGGCCTGGATGTGCTGGCCAAGGTGCGCTCCACGCGACCGCCCGTGCCGGCGCGTCTCTTCATCGAGGACGGCGCGG
>CAYSVF010000631.1:0-1661 GCA_964434415.1 uncultured Parvibaculum sp. | reverse complement strand
TTGCTCAACCAGTACACGGTTACAGACCTTCATTTCGGCATGCTGGCATGGGGCGAAGAAACCGGCAATTCGGACTATAACCTCCAGATCGCCGAGCGCCTTCTACTCGACTGGTTCGCAACCGCCATCGAGATAGCCCCCAAGGCCCATACAGCGGTCCTAGCCCAGCTCGGGGACCTTCTCCACTACGACAGCATGGAATCGGTGACACCGACCTCCAAGCACGTTCTGGACGCCGACAGCCGTATCCAGAAAATCATCCGCGTCGTGGTCCGGGTGCTCCGGCAGATCGTTACCATGCTGCTCGCTGCCCACCAGCACGTTCATATCCTCATGGCGCGAGCCAATCACGATCCGGTTGGCGGTGCCTGGCTCCGGGAGCTTCTGGCGGTTCTCTACGAAGGCGAACCCCGGATCACCGTCGAGACCAGCCCGGACACCTATTATGCCTACCAATGGGGCGAAACCGCGATTTTCTACCACCACGGCCACAAGCGCGGGCTGAAAGGTGTTGGATCTGGAAAGGCGGTCGATTCCGTCTTTGTCGGCAAGTTCCGGGAGATGTACGGGCAGACCCGGCATCACTAAGGCCACATCGGCCATCTCCATTCGGATGAAGTCCTGGAAACCAATTTGATGAAGGTCGAGCGTCACCGGACGCTTGCCCCGCCGGATGCTCATGCAGCGGAAGGCGGCTGGCTCTCAGGCCGTGACGCCAAGGTGATCACGTATCACCAGACCTTTGGCGAGATCGGCCGGCAGACCATCCCCCCAGCCATGGTTCAACAGCAACAGAAGGAAGCGGCATGACCGACCAAGTACGTTTGAAAGCAGGAGGGCCGATCATGGATGTCACCTCCAGGTCCAGCGGCACCTTCAACTGCACATGGTTCCTTGGGGACGATCTTCAGATCGCAAGCTTTCCGGCATCTGTTCTGTATGAGGTAACGCTGTCTGACATCGAGGAGCCCGGCAAGGTCGTCAATCTCGCTGAGGCGGGGAAGGGGAAGTGATCGACACGGAACGGTTGGCAGACGAAATAAGCCGTATCGAAGCCCTGCTCCTGGAGGATGCTAACGGCAACTATGAGGAAGCCCTGCGGCTCGCCTCAAGCTCCATTCTCTACCTGTCCACACAAGTCTCGGTCGGAATGATGCGAGCCCCGCCGGCAACAAACTCTGCCTTTCCTCGCAAACCAGTTCTTCGCCCGATCGACATCGACAAGCCGGAGGCCATGAAAGGTGGCCGCTGAGATGCAGTTCGAACGCCGCAAGCTTCCATCAGGCGAGTGGGGCTACATCATCGAGGACCCGGAAACAGGCTTCTCCAAGGAACTGTCCCTGAAGGAAGCCGCGAGCCTGGGCGCTCAGATTTTCAACTGGGTCGCGATTCACCACCGCACCGCCTCCGTTCTCTCCGATACCCTACAGGGAAAATAGCGTAGGGTAGGAACGGCGCGTGAACGCGGCTGTGTCAATGGTGTGTCACACCCACCGGTTTGTTCACGGTCCGATCATGCAGGGTACCGACATGGACCTGCAAGAAAGACTTGCGGAAACTGGCGAAATCGCTAGAACCGCTGGTGGGACACCCCTCCCCAACGAGGGTTCAGGGCCTATTTTTGTAACCCTTTGATTTCTTTCCGATATCGGGATTCCGAT
>CAYSVF010000630.1:0-1671 GCA_964434415.1 uncultured Parvibaculum sp. | reverse complement strand
GGGCTAAAATCAATCAATGTCTGAATTCACTCTCCCTACACCGATCCCGTCCCGTCAGGTTCTGACGAGCTACTCGATGATCTCTCGCTGAAGAAGAAGTGAAACATGGAAGATCCCTGTAAAAAAGTCTGATAAATCCAATGGGAGAGCAGACACCGCACCGCGCAGCCGGGTTCGGGATAAAATCAGAAACTTATCGCCCAGAGTGGGCTCTGCGCGCAGAGGCGGAGTAGGCAGGCACAGCGCAGGCGACCCTGGAACAGTTCATTCCCGCCGTGCCATTGAGCCTGGAGGCGCTGGCCTATGCCGCCATCGGCATGGTCATCGGCCTCATCATCCTGGCGGGCGGCGAAAAGACTGCGAAGGCGACGGGACGGGCGGTCGGGAAGCGGTTTGGTCGCCGAACCGCCTGAAAAATCCGAAAAAATTGACGTCATTCCCGCAAAAGCGGGAATCTCAGGCCGCGTGACAAGATCCCCGTTTGCACGGGGATGACGGCCAGGTCGTCATTCCGCCGCGCGGGCGAGCAGGTCGTCCTCGATGGTGTAAGGCGCGCTTTCCTCGACGCGGGGGCGCAGGGTCTCGAAATACCACTTGCCGTCCACCTTCACCATGTCGTCCTGGTAGTAGCCGATGATGCGGTGATACTGCACGCCGGTGGGGCTCGCCGGCACGTTGTCGGTGTGCAGCATGATGAAGCGCCAGTGCGCGGTGGCCCGGTCGCCGTTCACCTCGATCTGCGGGTTGGTGACCATGTGGGCGGTGCACCGAAGACGCTTGCTGGCCCGCAGATCGTCCATGAATTTCTTGATCTCGGGCTTGCCGTTGCAGGTGGCGGTGCCCGCCCAGTCCCACACGCCGCCATCGACGAACAGCGCGCAGATGGTCTCGGAATTGTGGTCGTCGTCGCAGCCCGCGCAGTACTGCGCCTTCAGCTGCTTGATTTCCTCGATGTCCTCGAGCCGCTGGATGCGTTCTTCGAGCGTTTCGGCCCTGTCATTGCTTGCCATGTCATTCTCTCCCGTTTCTGCTTCCCCTGACGATGCGCAGGAGCATGCCGCGTTCACGCGTGAAGGTCAAAGGCCGTCCGCCTCTCGATACAGCCGTTTCGCTGTCGCTCAACGCCCACCCTTCGACAAGCTCAGGACAGGCTCGAGACGAACGGCAAATTTGAGGACGCACTCACTTCCCGTTCGTGTCGAGTGCCCGCCGAAGCCTTTGGCGGAGGCGGGTGTATCGAGACATGAACGGAGGTCCTTCAATGACGATTCGGGAAGTCGTTGACGTAGAAGGCCGGTGAAAGACAAGCTGTTCCCACGAAACGGGAGATTTGAACATGGAACAGCCCAAGGACCAGATGGGCATTTACGACGCCATGAGCACCCTGCGGGCCGTGCGGAAGCTGCGCCCCGACCCGATCCCCGAGGACGTGCTCGCCCGCGTCTATCAGGCGGCGGCCTGGGCGCCCACCGGCGGCAACACGCAGGCCTGGCGGATGATCGCGGTGACCGATACCGCGCTCAAGACGCGGATCGGCGAGCTTTACAAGGCGCAGTGGATTCCGTTCGGCAAGAACTACCGCAAGCGCGGCGTGGAACAGGGGCCCGAGGCCGCCGAGAAGATGAACCGCACCATCGATGCGGGCGATTATCTCTGCGACCACCTCTACGA
>CAYSVF010000629.1:0-1676 GCA_964434415.1 uncultured Parvibaculum sp. | reverse complement strand
CCAGTTATCGCCTGGCGGGTTTTCCTGGTAGTAGGCGATACGGCTTTCGTAGAACTCGTAGAGGGTGGGAATGGCGCCGTTGAGCTTGCGGCATTCCGCGATGGCCGCCTTGGCCTCGTTCCAGCGCTGGTTGCGATAGGCGGCGAAGATCAGGGCATGGGCTTCCTGCAACGCGCGGAATTTCGGGTTGGCGCGCATGATCGGATCGCCCAGCAGCGCAAACACGCGGCGGCCTTCCGGGTGGCGCGGGGTCGAGACGAGGTCGATTTCCAGCAGCGCATAGCGGTCACCTACTGCCTTTTGCGAGCCTTCGCCGACAATGATGGCGGGACCGAAATGGCGGGCGTTCTTCTGCAGATAGGCGGCAAAGCCGACCGGTTCGCCCATCACGCCATAGTCGAAGCGCTGGATGGCGCCCAGATTGCCGGTAATGGCCGGGCCGGTATCGATGCCGATGGAGAGGCTGAGCGGGACATGGCTCAGATGCTGGCGGCGCGCGTCTTCTTCGAGGAATTCATTGAGCGCTTCCAGGTTTTCGACCATGCGCAGCGCCGCGTCGCAGCCTTTGGAGGCGTGGTTCGGCGCATCCAGCGGCGCATTCCAGATCGCATAAAGCGTGTCGCCCACATTACGGTCCACCATGCCGTTGCGTTCCAGCACGATCTTGGTCATCGGCGAGAAGAAGCGGTTCAGAATGTCGGCATAGGCTTCCGGATCTTCCAGATATCGGTCCGAAATCACGTTGAAGCCGCGCAGGCCTACTACGACCGATGTCACGTCGCGAAGCTGGCCTTCGGACTGGATGAGCCTGGGGTGTGCCTTGACCTTTGCCAGCCCCGCTTCCGACAGGCGGTTGCCGAACTGGGTTTCAAGGAAACGGATCTGGTCTTCGGTATGGAGCCGCGTCATCAGCCCGCCCGTCAGCCAGACGGTCAGCAGGGTGACGCCTGCCAGGGCAGGGTCGACAAGCCAGCGGTGCATGTCGAAGGCATACCAGGAACCATAGGCGGCGCCGCCGATCAGGATCAGGGTGAAGGCGAGGCTCCAGCGGAAGCGGAGTTGCGTCACCGCGATGATCACCAGCACGCCGGCCAGGAAGATGAAGGCCTGTTCGGCCGTGGCGGCCCAGCCTGGCCGGGTCAGGAAGGCCCCGTCGGCGATCTGATCGATCGCATTCGCCGTGATCTCGCCGCTCGCCATGGGAATGCCGATGGGCGTGCCGTAGAGCATGCGCTTGCCGTTGACGGAGACGCCGACCACGGCGATCCGGTTGTCAAAGGAGGGGATGCCGGAGGCGCCGGTGAGCACCTTCCAGGCCGGAACGGAAAGCTGAGAGCCCGCATCCGCGAAATAGAGGCGGAGGCTGCCATCCCTGAGCGTGGCGACATCGAGGTCGGTGCCGGCGATTTCCACATGGGAGACGCCGGGTTCCAGATCGAAGGAGAGGCCGTTTGCCGGCTCGGAGACGATGCTGCGATAGCCCGTCCCCCCGCGTGCGACGCGGAGTGCTTCAAAAGCGTTGGACGGGTAGAGTGTGCCGCCGATTTCGGTCAGCGCCGGAATGGAATGGACTGTGCCTCCGCTTTCCTGCGCAGGGATCGTGGCGCCCATGCCGTCGGCAATCGCTTCGATTTGCGGTAGGCTCGGCCGCCATTCGCCGAACTGATGTACGAAGT
>CAYSVF010000628.1:0-1676 GCA_964434415.1 uncultured Parvibaculum sp. | reverse complement strand
GATCAGGCGCTGCTCGACAGTTTCCAGCCGGAGCGCGAGCCGCATGTGCGTGACATCACGGCGATGGCGGTCTCCATGGGCAGGATCGTCTGCACGCAGGACGAGGCGGAGGCCGCGGCCCGCGATGCGGGCATGATGCAAAAGCCGGAAGCGGAGCGTTTCGATGCGACGCCGAGCCTGAGGGGGCTGGCGTCCGGCGTGATCGGGGGCGGCGGCGCGGTCGCGCCTGCTCTTGCCGGCAAGGCGGGCGTGCGGTCCGACCGGGCTTTGGGCATGTCGCCTGTCCTCGTGGTCGCGAAACGCGCCGATGCGCCGGCCGTTGTGGGCGGTGTGCAAATCGTCGCGCTGGACGAGCATGAGGGAGAGGGCGTGGAGCCCTTCCTCGCCCTGATGGGCGAGGCACAGGCCATGCTGGTCCGGCCCGACCGCTATGTGTTCGGCACGGGCGAACCCGCCTCGCTGCTGGCGGCGTGGGCGGCTTATCTCAAGACCGGGCGGGCAGGGATGCAGGCGGCGGCCTGAGCCGTCACTCCTGCACGTTCCTGAGTGCGAAGGACATGGCGGTTCCGGCAAGCGCGGAGGCCGACAGGAAGATGAGCGCGGCAAGCGTACTCGCGCTCAATATCGTGCCCAGTATTGCGCCATAGACGAGCAGCGCGATCCCCATAAGCGTGTTGGCAAGCGCGGTATATTGCGCGCGCGTTTCCGAGGTTGCCATGTCGACAAGCTGCGTCTTGCGGCCGATGCGGATGCCCGCATGGGCGATGGACAGAATGAAGAGCGCCCCCACCAGCACCGAGGGATGTTCCAGCGCGGAATGCGCAAAGACCCAGAGCATGGCGACGATCGCGGCAAGGATCCCGGCAATGGCGGAGCCTAGCCCCATCGCCATGCGGCTCGACCGGTCGGCCAGAGATCCCCAGATCGATGAGCTGATGGCCCCGGCAACGCCCGTTGCGGCCATCAGCAGGCCGAGGCTTGCGAGCGAGCCACCCGTCGCATCATGCGCGATGGAGACATAGATCGGCGCGGCGAGCGCGGAACTCAGAAGCAATATGCGCGCGGTGAGGAAGTGACGGAATTCACGGTCCCTGAACAGGATGCCCTTCATCTCGTTCAGGCTGTCCATCAGGCCAACGCCGCCTTCCGTCGCGCCGGGCGTTTCCGCCACGCCCGCGAATACGAGCCCGCCTCCGATCCATGAAAGGCCGCCTGCCGCGACGAGCGCCAGAATGACGTCCTGGCGCTCGCGCAGTTCCGGCACCAGTGCGACGGCGGCGCCGATGCACGCGGTGAATATGCCGCCGATCAGCGTTGCATAGCCGGAGACGCGGCCACGCCGGTTCTTGGAGACGGTCTTGCCGAGCGTGTCTTTCGAGGCGACGGAAGAGACGCCGCGGGCAAGGCTCAGCAAGGTGAGCAGCGCGATGATGCACCAGCCGGTCGCGGTCCCGCCGAGCCCGGCCAGGACGATGGCGGCCATGGCGATCGCCGCCAACCCTTGCGCGACGGCGCCGCCGACCCAGAACCATTTGCGGATCGGGAAATGGCGCACGACGCTGCCCACCAGCAGTTGCGGGAAGAGCGCCAGCGCCTCGCGGATGGGCACCAGCAGGCTCACCATGAAGGCAGGCGCGCCGATGGCGGCGAGCAGCCAGGGCAGCACGGTCTTGGGG
>CAYSVF010000627.1:0-1679 GCA_964434415.1 uncultured Parvibaculum sp. | reverse complement strand
CGACAAGATCACGCCCGGCATGCTGAACGCGGCCATGCGGCTCAACATCCCGGCGGTCTTCGTCTCCGGCGGCCCGATGGAAGCGGGCAAGGTGGAACTGCGCGACAAGACGAAAGCGCTCGACCTCGTGGACGCCATGGTCGCCGCGGCCGATGAAGGCTATAGCGACGAGGAAGTCCAGACCATCGAGCGTTCGGCCTGCCCCACCTGCGGCTCCTGCTCGGGCATGTTCACCGCGAACTCGATGAACTGCCTCACCGAGGCGCTGGGTCTCAGCCTGCCGGGCAATGGCTCGACGCTGGCCACCCATGCCGCGCGCGAGGCGCTCTTCCTCGAGGCGGGCCGCCGCGTCGTGGATCTCGCCAGGCGCTGCTACGAGCAGGACGACACCTCCGTCCTGCCGCGCTCCATCGCCTCGAAGGAAGCCTTCGAAAACGCCATGTCGCTCGACATCGCCATGGGCGGCTCCACCAATACGGTGCTGCATATTCTCGCCGCCGCCTCCGAAGGCGGGATCGATTTCACCATGGCCGATATCGACCGGCTGTCGCGCCGCGTGCCGGTGCTCTGCAAGGTCGCGCCGTCCAAGGACGATGTGCATATGGAAGATGTGCATCGCGCGGGCGGCATCATGTCGATCCTGGGCGAGCTGGACCGCGGCGGGTTGCTGCACAACCAGCTGCCGACCGTCCATGCCGCGACGATGGCCGAAGCGCTCGACACATGGGACATCGCCCGCAACACGGCGAGCCCCGCGGCCAAGGAACTCTTCCTTGCCGCGCCCGGCGGCGTGCCGACCCAGACGGCGTTCAGCCAGGACAGCAAATGGGAAAGCCTTGACCTCGACCGCGAGGGCGGCGTCATCCGCGATGTCGAGCACGCCTTCTCGAAGGATGGCGGGCTGGCCGTTCTCTACGGCAATATCGCGCTGGACGGCTGCGTGGTGAAAACGGCGGGCGTCGACGACAGCATCCTGAAATTCACCGGGCCTGCACGCATCTATGAAAGCCAGGACGATGCAGTGAGCGCCATCCTGACCGGCAAGGTCAAGGAAGGCGACGTGGTCGTCATCCGCTATGAGGGCCCGCGCGGCGGACCGGGCATGCAGGAAATGCTCTATCCGACCTCCTATCTGAAGTCGAAGGGGCTGGGCGCCAAATGCGCGCTCGTCACCGACGGGCGTTTCTCCGGCGGTACGTCGGGCCTGTCCATCGGTCACGTCTCGCCGGAAGCGGCAGAGGGCGGCGCCATCGGCCTCGTGCAGGAAGGCGACCTCATCGACATCGATGTGCCGGGCCGCACCATCCACCTGCGGGCGAGCGACGAGGAACTGGCCGAGCGTCGCGCGGAGCAGGAGAAGAAGGGCTGGCGCCCGGTGAAGCCGCGCAAGCGCGCCGTCTCCACCGCGCTCAAGACCTATGCCGCCTTCGCCACCAGCGCCGCCAGGGGCGCCGTGCGCGACAAGGACGCCATCGACAAGGCGGCGGGGATGCACTGACACCCCGCGTCCTCGGCAGGAACAAACGAACGGCAGGGTCATCCCCTGCCGTTTTTGTTTTGCCCGCTCTCCCCTATGATGGGCGCAAACAACACGGCCGAGGCGATACGGCGGATAGCGGGGGAACAATGCGGCTTGTCATCAGAAATGCGCGGCGGCTCGACGTCGAGACCATGACATT
>CAYSVF010000626.1:0-1681 GCA_964434415.1 uncultured Parvibaculum sp. | reverse complement strand
GCTATGGCTACGGGCGTTCCGATTCCGGAAAGCCAGATCGTCGGCTTTCCGGCGATCAAATCGAACGATCGTCACCCCGATTACCAACAGTGTCTGAACGCAAAGGTGCCCGCCGCGCCCGCGCTCGGCTTCGAGGTTGATCCCGCAACCATCAATCCGCTGCTCAAGCCGATGACGCAGGCGATCGTGCCGTGGGCATGTCGGGGCGGCCGGCGCGCGCTTTTCCTGCGCTTCGGTCTGCACAAGACGTCGACGCAGCTCGAAATCCTGCGCCAGTGCATGATCGAGGCGGGCGGCCACGCCTTGCAGGTCGTGCCGCTCGGCGTCCGCCACGAATTCTTCCTCGAACAGGCCGAGCGTCATCCCGACCTCGAACTGAAATTCGTGAACCGGCCGGGGCAGATGGAAGAGACAAACGCGGCCGGGCCGGGCCGCAAGCTGATCCATCTGACCAATTACGAAACCATCCGCGACGGCAAGCTCGACCCGCTGCTGTTCACCGCCGCGTCACTCGACGAAGCGGCCTGCCTGCGTGGCTTTGGCGGCACCAAGACGTTCCGCGAGTTCATGGCGACGTTTGCCGGAGACGATCGCCGTCCTTCTGCCTCGCGGGCCGCTTCGCCCGCTGGCGCGGGCTGGCCCTCCGGCGGGGCGGGCGAAACGCCCGGCGTCCGGTCGGACGCTCGGCCTTCGGCCGGAGTGCGGCATGCCGGCGTGCGCTATCGCTTCGTGGCGACGGCCGTTCCGGACCCGAACGAATTCATCGAGCTTCTGGCCTATGCGGCATTTCTCGGCGTGATGGATGTGGGCGAGGCAAAGACGCGGTTCTTCAAACGCGACAGCGAAAAGGCCGATCGCCTCACCATCCATCCGCACAAGGAAGAGGAATTCTGGCTGTGGGTCGCCAGCTGGGCGCTGTTCGTCCAGAAACCTTCCGACCTCGGCTATTCCGACGAAGGCTACGATCTGCCGCCGCTCGACATTCGCTGGCACGAACTGCCGACCGACCATTCTCAGGCCGGGGCGGAAAAGGACGGGCAGGGCCGCATGTTCGCCGACGCCACGCATGGCGTGGTTGAGGCCAGCCGCGAAAAGCGCCGCTCGCTCGATGCCCGCGTCGAAAAGATGCTGGACATCCGGGCCGAAGATCCTGCCGCGCACCGTATCCTCTGGCACGATCTGGAAGACGAGCGCCGCGCGATCGAAAAGGCCGTGCCGGACGTGCAATCCGTCTGGGGCACGCTCGACGACGAGACGAAGGAAAAGCGCGTCGTCGGCTTCGCGCGCGGCGAGTTCGCCGAACTTGCGACCAAGCCGATGATCAACGGCTCGGGCTGCAACTTCCAGAAGCATTGCGCCTGGAACATCTATCTCGGCATCGGCTTCAAGTTCCACGACTTCATCCAGTCGATCTTCCGCACCCAGAGATTCGGCCAGCAGCAGCCGGTGCGCGCCGATCTGATCTACACCGAGGCGGAACGGCCGCTGCGCCGCGAACTGGAGCGTCGCTGGAAGCAGTTCGACCAACAGGCCGAACGGATGTCGGCGCTGATCCGGTCGCCCTTCTCGGTCGCGGTGCGGCGGACGTGGAACAGGCGGGGATGGGCGCCGGCCATCAGCTGGGCACGGTCGGGGCCATCGGGCATGGCGCTCGGACCGGACGGCAACGACAGGAGGATCT
>CAYSVF010000625.1:0-1684 GCA_964434415.1 uncultured Parvibaculum sp. | reverse complement strand
GCTGGAGGTGTCCGACAATCTGCGCCGGGCGCTTGCCGCGCTGAACGAGGACGACCGCTCGCAGGTGCCCGACAGCGTGAAGGCGATGATCGAGGGCGTGGAAATGACCGACCGTCAGCTCCTCACCACTTTCGAGCGCCATGGCGTGCGGGAAATCACGCCGGGCGAGGGCGAAAAATTCGATCCCAACCTGCATGAAGCCATGTTCGAGGTGCCCGGCACCGGCCAGCCCGCGGGCACGGTGGTGCAGGTCATGTCGGCGGGCTACATGATCGGCGACCGGCTTCTGCGGGCGGCCCGTGTGGGCGTCGCCAAGGCGGAAGAGGGCGGCGGATCAGGCGGCCCCGGCGCCAATGTGGACACCTCCGCCTGACTTTGCCCGACCGCAGGCTGGCATCTACCCGTTTTTTAGTCCCTACTACTTGACGAAGAGGGCATTCGGCCTAACTTATAACACTGTTATAGGCTGAATGCGGGACCAGGATAGGGGAGGCGATCATGCTCATGCTCTGGGCGGCTGCGGCGTTTTTTCTGGGTATTCATCTCATCATCTCGGGCACGCCCCTGCGCGACCGGCTGGTCGGCGCAATGGGCGAGGGGCCCTATCGCGGATTCTTCTCGCTCCTCTCGCTGGCCGGCATCGTCTGGCTGTGCTGGTCCTACAATATGGCGCTGGAAGGACCGAACGAGCTTCACTGGGTGACGCCGGACGGGCTGAAGCATGCGGCGCCGCTTCTGATCCTGCTCGCCTTCCTGATCGGGGTGATCGGCCTCACCACACCCAACCCGACCTCGGTCGGCGCGGAAGGGCTGATGGAAAATCCTGGCACGGTGAAGGGCATATTACGCATCACGCGGCACCCCTTTCTCTGGGCCGTCATCATCTGGGGGCTCACCCATATGGCGATGAACGGCGATGAGGCTTCCCTCATCTTCTTCGGCACCTTCACGTTGCTCGCAGCACTGGGCACACTTTCGATCGACGCCAAGCGTAAGCGGCTTTACGGCGAGAGCTGGAAGAGCTTCGTCGCAACAACGTCCAATCTTCCGTTTGGGGCGATCTTCGCCGGGCGCAACAAACTGGCCATCGGCGAACTTGGCTGGTGGCGAATCCTCGCCGCCCTGGTCGCTTTCGGCGCGCTGTTCTACGCCCATCTGTGGCTCTTCGACGTCACGCCGGTGCCGGGCTGGTATCCCTATTGAGGGGTGTCAGCTATCGCGCCTGAGGCCTGAGAGCTTACCGGGCTTATCGGCCGTCACCGTGAAGCGGGCGAGCGAGAGGGGTTGGTACTCTTTCTCACGCACGGTGGTCACGGCCATATAGGTCGCATCGGCCTTTTCCGCCGTCAGATCGAGCAGCACGAAGCCGTGATGTTCGACATTGGCGTATTTCACCTCCGGGCAATGCGAGACCATGGCCTTTTCCGCGATCCCCGGGATGCGCGGATCGTCGCCCAGATAGCGATAGCCCGATTGCGACGTGACGCTGGTCGTGGCGAATTCGACGGCGACGAGATCGCCCGCCTCGTTATGCAGGTCGCTCGCCCAGAAATTATGGCTGTCGCCGGCCAGCACGAGCAGGTTCGCTTCGGCCGCCTTCGCGCCTTCATAAAGCTTTTCGCGCGCCACCGGATAGCCGTCCCAGGCGTCGAGATTGATAGGCAGGCCGAGCTTGGTGTTGTCC
>CAYSVF010000624.1:0-1687 GCA_964434415.1 uncultured Parvibaculum sp. | reverse complement strand
CCTTTTCTGCAATGCCCTCGCTACCATTTTTAACTAAATTTATGCATAAATTTATGCTTAAGTTCACATGGCTTCATAACCTACAAACTCAGACCAAAACGTGGTCTGGCAGGCCCTATATTTCTGCAATTCTAGCAGCATACGACTCCAAGCACACCGGTATAACGCCCAATCTGGATCATGACCGCATTTGATGCTCTTAATTGGAATTTGATGGGGATTAGGACGCATCTTAGTAGTTGGCTTATGTACTTTTCCGATGGATGTGGCGAGAATACAAGAAGAAGTTTCCCAAAAATCAGTGATGCCCACAAAGGCCATCGTTTTCAGGAGGGAACAAGCATGCTCAACATCTAAATCTGAGGGGATATCTATATTTGTGAAAAGCCATCCAGCATTAACATGTACAGGGGAGCCTATGATAAACTTCGTCTGTCCACCCAGAGCAACATGCCCCATTCTTTGGTTCTTGAGAATATAATTGCAAATGTCAGCTGAAGTTGCATTGGGCCTTTTAAATCTGGTCAAATAGTGGAACCCGGATACTACGCGCACGCCAGGATTCCTTATCATAGTGTATATTTTTCCAATTTGGCCAGAGGTATAGTTATTGAGGCTGAAATGATCCCCTATTATCCAATCCTGTCTATGGTGTTGATCTGTTCGAAACTTTGCCAAGCACCACTCTGGTATCCTGTCCCGATCAACCTTACCAATACTAACAATCCCTTTGGCATTAATTCCACAGAAAAAAGATAGTAGTGTTTCTCCTAACGATGTCCCGCATTTGGGGATGTGCAGCCACTCAATTTTGTATGATTGCCGGACAAAAGGAGAAATTCTTCTGATAGCAATCTGTCCGTCTGACTCTCTCTCTCTCTCTCTCTATATATATATATACAACGATGCTGCTAGGGCGAGAAGAATAAGCACCACCGCTAAGTGTCTTACAGGTGCCTCTCGAAACTCTTGCATCATGGACTTTGCAGTGGTCCGCCACAAGATGTCCCCCCTGACTACAGACTGCTATTAAAAATCAATTTTTTCTTCCATCATATAGAAAAAGTGGTTAAACTTGCTAGGAATAGTTCCAAAAGGCAAGTCTTGTTGTTGGGACTTAAAAGAAGGACTCTTCCATACAGAGAAGTGGCCTTACTAAGGGAAATAAGTAAAATAAGTTATTTAAGGTGCTTCAGTGTATCCATATATATATATATATATATATATCCATCCATATATCCATCCATATATATATATATACAGAGCCGTGGAGACTCTATTGCTCCCTTCGGACCTTTAATTTGGAACTTAAGCCTAACTTACGGAATGCCTCCACTAATCAAATAGAAATAAATCCTTCGAAACGAAATCTTTATCCAGTCTTTTTCTAAAATTAGAAGAATCTAAGGTATGTTTCATTTTTTTGTCTCGTGGTCTTAAATAAGGCCTCTTCCATACCTCGTTTTTCGCGACTTTCTCGCGACCGTGTGACGCTATTTACGATCCAAACCTTCAGAAGATGGTTTTATTTGATAATACAAAGTTTTAGAGAGGCGGGATAATAAAATACGGGCCACGCGAGTCCAGGCAGAGAAATCAGGAAAATTTTTCGACGCCTATTACCGGACCTCGAAATAAAAAGTGTCAAATTTGACGGTTTCTGCGCGTGAAAGGATGTTTCCGATAC
>CAYSVF010000623.1:0-1690 GCA_964434415.1 uncultured Parvibaculum sp. | reverse complement strand
AGCGGCTTCCCGCAGCGCCTGGACCCCACGAACGGGGCCGTCCGCCCCGGCCCGGCGCTGGGCGGTGGCCTTGCCATTGCGGCGTCGTGCGACATTCTCATTGCTTCCGAAAAAGGCTGCCTTGGGCTGCCGGAAATCGACGTCGGCCTGCTGGGCGGCGGCCGGCACTGCCAGCGCCTGTTCAGCCACTCGCGGCATCGCCGCATGATGCTGACGGGCATGCGGGTATTCGGACCTGAACTCTATCGGCTTGGCATTGTCGAGGAATGCACCGCGCCCGAAGACCTGATGGACAGGGCCATGGAGCTTGCCCGCGAAATCGCGTCAAAGAGCCCCGTCGCCATCAAACTGGCCAAGCACGCCCTGAACCAGATCGAGGAGATGAGCCTGCGCGACGGCTACCGGTTCGAGCAGTCGATGACCGGCGAACTCGGCAAGACCGAGGACTCGAAGGAAGCCATGCGGGCCTTCGCCGAAAAGCGCAAGCCGGTCTTCAAGGGGCGTTAGGCGGACGTCTGCCAGTGCGCAGGGGCGAGCAGATCTGGGGCTAGTGGATCTGAATCATGCCGTCGACGGCGCGGAATTCGGTGGGCGCTACCAGCTGGACCGTGGCAACACGCACGGAATGCAGCGGGCCATCCAGATTGTCGTGCCAGAAATCGAGGAATTTGTTCAGGACCGGCAACCTGGGAGCGAGATCGTAGTCCTGCCAAAGGAAGGTTTGTAACAGGTCCAGATTGTCGGGCATTCGGTAGAGGATCTCGGCGGTGGCCAGGCGATAGCCCTGCAGCATGAGTTCCAGTTCTTTCTGGTCGCGAACGTGCCCTTCAATCATGGCTCCTCCTCAATTTGGCGTTTTGTCATAAAAACTTTGCCGAAACAGGTTAGACGTGACAAGCGATTTGAACCATATCTGGTAGGAAAATCAATTTGTTAGCACTCTATATGGGGTGCTGCTAAAAAATTTAGCACTCCCCTTGAAAGACTGCTAATGCTCCATTATGTAGTCCCGCGAGGCGCTCCTTTTGGGGATCTCACGGGGAGCAAGCGCTTCTTTTCAAATCAGTTTTGGGCTTCTACTGCAGGAGGTTTGCTCAAATGAAGTTCACACCGCTTCAGGATCGCGTCGTCGTTCGGCGCATCGAAGAAGAAGAAAAGACCGCTGGCGGCATCATCATTCCGGACACGGCCAAGGAAAAGCCGTCGGAAGGTGAGGTCGTTTCGGTCGGCCCAGGCGCGCGCGATGACAGCGGCAAGCTCGTCCCGATGGACGTGAAGGCCGGTGACCGCGTGCTGTTCGGCAAGTGGTCGGGCACCGAAGTCAAGATCGGCGGCGAAGAGCTGCTGATCATGAAAGAGTCCGACATCATGGGAATCATCGAACCCGCGGCGAAGAAGAAGAAAGCCGCTTAAGGGTCGACAGAGAACAACGGGAGTTGAAGAATCATGGCTGCTAAGGAAGTCAAATTTTCGGCCGATGCCCGCAACCGCATGTTGAAGGGTGTGGACATTCTGGCTGATGCCGTAAAGGTCACGCTGGGCCCGAAGGGCCGCAACGTGGTGCTCGAAAAGAGCTTCGGTGCGCCGAAGATCACCAAGGACGGTGTGACCGTCGCGAAGGAAATCGAGCTTTCCGACAAGTTCGAGAACATGGGCGCCCAGATGGTGCGCGAAGTGGCCTCGAAGACCA
>CAYSVF010000622.1:0-1698 GCA_964434415.1 uncultured Parvibaculum sp. | reverse complement strand
TGGTGCACTGCTATAACAGTAATCACTGTGATGGTCAAGTCCACCCGACAGGTAAAAACTCTCTTCAAACTATCTGACCGGAAAATTCCAGATCAGTCGCCTTCGCCAGGCTCGGGCGAGAAATATTTCTCGAACTTCTCCTCCACGCCGTCGAACTCCTTCGCATCCGGAGGAGCATCCTTCTTGGAGGTGATGTTAGGCCATTTATCGGCGAAGTCGGCATTGACCTTCAGCCACTTGTCCAGACCGGACTCGGTGTCGGGCTTGATTGCCTCGGCCGGGCACTCCGGCTCACAGACGCCGCAATCGATGCACTCATCCGGATGAATGACGAGCATGTTCTCGCCTTCATAGAAGCAATCTACAGGACAGACCTCCACGCAATCCATGTACTTGCACTTGATGCAATTGTCGGTGACGACGTAGGTCATGCTGCTGCCTGTGACGAAACTTCCGGACGGCGGACAGCTCCAGGCGGACTTGGTCTCGCTCCGGAGCGATGGCTAGAAGGGTGAGGTAACCGCTTTGGGAGCGTGTTGCAAGGGCGGCAAATTGGCGTCTTTCGCATCAAAGCGGAATGAATTTCTCTTTCCGGGCCGAAGGCTCAATCTTCCCATCCCGTAAGGCGATCGACAGCGCGCCGTTCCTTCTTGGTAGGGCGCCCGCTTCCGGCATCTCGAACCGGCTTCATGGCGTCAGGCAGGTGCCGATCCTCGGGCGAGGGTTGTGGCGAAAGATCTTCGTAGAGCAAGCGCGCTTCCTCGTAGGGACCCCGCCTTTCACCGCAGCCCAGGATACGCAGAACGCTGATGCGGCGATCGAGCCCGATCGTCAAAACATCTCCCGCGCCAACCATGCGAGCTGCCTGATCGATCTTCTCGCCATTCACGCGAACACGACCGGACTGCACCAGCTTGGCCGCGAGAGAGCGCGACTTCACGATGCGCGCGAAGAACAGCCATCTGTCGATGCGCTGTCGTCCACCCGCGCTCACTTCTTGAGCTGATCCCTTAATGCGGCGAGCTTTGCGAAGGGCGAATCCGGGTCGAAACGGACCGGCTTCTCTTCACGCGGCTTGCTCTGTGCATGCGGCTTCCCGTGCCTGCCATCCGGCTTGCCAGGTCTGCCGTCCGGCTTGCCGGAGCGCGGCGGACGATTGCCACGGTTCTCACCACCGCCAGCCTGGTCGCCCTGGCCATGACGCTGCGACCTGTCGCGCTTGAAGTTCGGCTTGTCGGGACGCGGGCCCCGATTGGCCTGCTCCGCACCTTCGGCGCCAGCGGGAGCCTGTCGCCCACGCCGGCCCTGACGATTGCGCTCGCCGTGCCGCTGACGCGGACGGCCTTCGGTGCGCTGCGGACGCCAAAGCAGAATCGGCTTCGGCGCCTCGGCTGCCTGTTCGGCAGCGGTATCACTGTCGCCCGATGCAACTCCTGACTCGCTCTCGGGTGCAGGCGCTGTGACCTGTTCCTCCGCGGCTTCAGGAGCCCCGTCAACATCAGTAGCGGCCTCAGGCGAGGACCTGGGAGCCTCTTCTGCCGCAACAGACACAACTTCGTCCTGACCATCCTCCGCGGCGGCAGCTTCAGGTTTTTGCGGCGCTTCAACCGGACCATCGGAATCGGCTGCCACTGTCTCGACAGGCGCTTCCTGCACGACCTCGGTCTCGACGGGCGCGGCATCCGCTGAGGTTTCCGA
>CAYSVF010000621.1:0-1703 GCA_964434415.1 uncultured Parvibaculum sp. | reverse complement strand
GCTCGCCGACAATATCGGCGACCCCGCCGTCCGCCATATGGGCACGCTGGGCGGCTCCATCGCCAATAACGATCCGGCGGCCGACTATCCCGGCGCCTGCCTGGCGCTCGACGCCAAGATTCACACCACCAAACGCCTGATCGAGGCGGACGAGTTCTTCACCGGCATGTTCGAAACCGCGCTGGAAGACGACGAAATCATCAAGGAAGTGACCTTTCCGCATCCGGAAAAGGCCGCCTACATGAAGTTCGCCAATCCGGCCTCCCGCTACGCCATGGTGGGCGTTTTCGTGTCCAAGGGCCCCTGGGGCATTCGCGTCGCCGTAACGGGTGCCGGACAGGATGGCGTCTTCCGCGCGACCGAAATGGAAGCGGCGCTGGAAAAGAACTGGTCGCCGGATGCCGTCGCCAACGTCAAGATATCCCCGGACGGCCTAAACACTGATATGCATGGAAGTGCCGAATATCGGGCACACCTCATCTCCGTGATGGCCAAACGGGCGGTCGAGGCGGCCGGATAAGCGGCTCATTTACGCCACTGCTTCCGGACCGGTAGACTGAGTTCATGACCCTGCCTTCATCCATCGACGAGACCGTCGATCTGCTCGCGCGCGGCAGTTATGTCGCCGACCGCTCGCTGTCGACCGTTGTTTTCCTCGCGCTCAAAATGGGCCGTCCGCTGCTGCTGGAAGGCGAAGCGGGCGTCGGCAAGACCGAGATCGCCAAGGTGCTGGCCGACGCGCTCGGCCGCCGCCTGATCCGGCTTCAATGTTATGAGGGGCTCGATACCGCCGCCGCCGTTTATGAGTGGAACTATCAGGCGCAGATGATCGAGATCCGGCTCGCCGAAGCGGAAGGCGTGGAAACGCGCGACGAGCTGGGAAAGGACATCTTCTCCGAACGCTTCCTCATCCGCCGCCCGCTCCTGCAGGCGCTGGAACCGGCGGTGGAAGGCCCGCCCGTGCTGCTGATCGACGAACTCGACCGGACGGACGAACCCTTCGAGGCCTATCTGCTGGAGGTGCTCTCCGATTTTCAGGTGACCGTGCCCGAAATCGGCACCATCCATGCCGACAATCCGCCCATCGTCATCGTGACCTCGAACCGCACGCGCGAAATCCACGACGCGCTGAAACGGCGCTGCCTCTATCACTGGGTGGACTATCCGAACGCCGAACGGGAACTCGAAATCCTGAAGCTGAAAGCGCCGCAGTCGCCGGAAGAACTTTCTCAGCAGGTCGTCGCCTTCGTGCAGCAACTCCGCCAGATGGACCTCTACAAGAGCCCCGGCGTGGCGGAAACGCTCGATTGGGCGAACGCGCTGACCCATTTGAACGCGCTCTCGCTCGACGCCAATAATGTCAACGACACGCTCGGCACGCTGCTGAAATATCAGGACGACATCGCTCGCGTTCAGGGCAGCGAAGCGGCGCGGATTCTCGAGGAAATCCGCATGGCCGCGAGCGCGGCGCAATAGGCCCCGCCATGGCAGAGCCCCAACAGGGACGGCTTGCCGAAAACATCGTGCATTTCGCCCGCGTGCTGCGCCGGGCCGGCATGCCCGCCGGGCCCCGGCAGGTGATCGAGACCATCGAGGCCGTGCAGACGGCAGGTCTTGAGCGGCGCGAGGATTTCTACTGGACGCTCCATGCGACGCTGGTGAAACGGCACGAGCATCACGAGCTTTTCGATCAGGCCTTCCAC
>CAYSVF010000620.1:0-1706 GCA_964434415.1 uncultured Parvibaculum sp. | reverse complement strand
GCCCACCGCGAGCCCCAATACGATGCCGACCATGGCCAGCGCCATGACCTGCAGAAGATAGATCCGGAAGATGAGCGAACCCGGCGCCCCGAGACATTTGAAAGTCGCGATGACGCTCCGCTTGCCGTCGAGATAGGACTTCACCGCATTGGCAACGCCCACGCCGCCGACCAGCAGCGCCGTCAGCCCGACAAGCGACAGGAACAGCGCCACACGCTCCACGAAACGGCGCACACCCGGCGAGCTGTCGGTGCGGTCCTGCACCCGCCAGCCCGCATCGGGGAAGCGTTCCCGCAAGCCGTCGATCCAGTTTTTGAGCGCAACATCGCCCTGCGCGCTTTCCGGAAGGCGAATGCGGTAATGCCAGCTGACGAGACTGCCCGGTTGCACGAGCCCCGTCGCGGACAGCGCCGATTGCGAAATCATCGCGCGCGGCCCCAGCTCGAAGCCGCCCGCCACCCGGTCCGGCTCATGATCGATCGCGGCGCGAATGCGAAACGTCTCGTCGCCGATGACGAGGCTGTCGCCCACCTTCAGCTCCAGCCTGTCGAGCAGATTGGGCTCCACCGCCACGCCGAACAGGCCGTCTCGTTTTTCCAGCGCGGATGAAAGAGGCTGCGCCGGCGCAAGCTTCATCTCGCCATAGAGCGGATAGATCCCGTCCACGGCTTTCAGTTCGACAAGGCTCTGGCGCTGTTCGACGGGCGCGCCGTCCGGACTTCGCGCCATCGCACGCATCTCCGCGCTGACGGAAACCCGGTTCCCCTCGGTGAGATAGGCAAGCTCGTCCGACGTCGCCTGCCGGTGGATGAGGCGGATATCGACATCGCCGCCGAGAATTTCCTGACCCCGCTCCGAAAGCCCCCGCGTCAGGGCCGTCGAAACGGACCCGACCGCCGCGATCGCGGCAACGCCCAGCGCGAGACAGGCGATCAGCACACGGAACCCGCGCATGCCGCCGCGCAGCTCGCGTCGGGCATAGATCCAGGCGAGCTTCCAGCCCTGCGCCGGATCGGCGCCGTTCATGCGGGCACCCCGGCTTCGATGGCGGAAATACGGCCGTCCTGAAGGCGAATGACGCGATCGCAGCGCGCGGCCAACGCCTCGTCATGCGTGATGAGCACGAGCGTCTTGCCCTTTTGCGCATGGAGCTCGAACATGAGCTCGATAATCTCCGAGCCGGTGGATTGATCGAGATTGCCCGTCGGTTCGTCGGCAAGAAGGACTTCCGGATCGCCGGCCACGGCGCGCGCCAGCGCCACGCGCTGCTGCTCGCCGCCGGAAAGCTGACCGGGATAATGGCTGAGGCGATGGGAGAGCCCCACACGGGCAAGTTCCGCCTCCGCGCGCTCGAACGCATCGGCGCGTCCGGCGAATTCGAGCGGGATGGCGACGTTTTCCAGTGCCGTCATGGTGGGAACGAGGTGGAAACTCTGGAACACGATCCCTATGTGATCGCGGCGGAAGCGCGCCAGCGCGTCTTCGCCAAGCCCCGTCAGATCCTCGCCCGCCGCGGAAATCCGTCCGCCCGAAGGCCGCTCGAGGCCCGCCAGAACCATGAGAAGAGTGGATTTGCCCGACCCCGAAGGCCCGACCAGACCGGCCGCCTCGCCCCGCGCGACCGCAAGGTCGATCCCGCGCAGAATGTTGACCGGCCCCGCATCGCTGGGCAAGGTCAGGCTCACATTTTCGAGTTCGATGATGTT
>CAYSVF010000619.1:0-1709 GCA_964434415.1 uncultured Parvibaculum sp. | reverse complement strand
CGCTGTGGCAGCAGGACGAGCGCTGCAAGGAAAGCTACTTCGCCGACTTCCCCGGCTACTACAAGACCTCGGACGCCGGCTATCTCGACGAGGACGGCTATCTCTTCGTGATGAGCCGCACCGACGACATCATCAATGTCGCAGGCCACAGGCTTTCCACCGGCGGCATGGAAGAAGTGCTGGCGGAACTGCCCGATGTCGCCGAATGCGCCGTGATCGGCATTGCCGATGCGACCAAGGGACAGGTGCCGGTGGGCTTCCTCGTGCTCAATTCGGGCGTCAACCGGCCCGCCGAGGAGATCGAAAAGGAAGCCGTCGCCATCATTCGCGACCGTATCGGCGCGGTGGCCTCCTTCAAAAAGGCTATGGTGGTTCAGCGGCTGCCCAAGACGCGTTCGGGCAAGGTGCTGCGCGGTACGATGCGCAAGATCGCGGACGGTCAGGACTGGGCCATGCCCGCGACCATCGACGATCCGGCGATCTTGGACGAGATCGCCATAGTGCTTGGCGATGCCGGGTTGAAACAGACCGGCTGAGCCGGCGAAACAGCGGGGCGGGGGCGAGCCATGGCGGCGACCGACATTCTTCAGGACAAGGTTGCGATCGTGACGGGCGGTGCGCGCGGGATCGGCAAGGCCATCGCGCGGACATTCGCCGATCAGGGCGCGAAGGTGATGATCGCCGATATCGACGAAGAGGAAGGCGAAGCGGCTGCCGCCGAAATCGTCGGCCGGGGCGGAGAAGCGGCGTTCGCCTATTGCGATGTTGGCGAGCGGCTGGATGTGCGCAACATGGTCTGCGCCACGACCGACACATGGGGCCGGATCGACATCCTGGTCAACAATGCCGGTATCGCGCTGGGCGGAGACTTTCTGACGCTGGACGAAGAGAATTTCGACAAGGTCATCCGAACCAATCTCAAGGGCGCGTTTCTGGTCGGCCAGGCGGTTGCGCAGCAAATGGTGGCGCAGCTGGAGGAAGGCGGCGAGCCGGGCTCCATCATCAACATGTCGTCGGTGAACGCGATCGTCGCCATTCCGAGCCAGGCGGCCTATGCGGCATCGAAGGGTGGGATAAAGCAACTCACCGAGACCATGGCGATTTCGCTTGCGCCCCACGGCATCCGCGTCAATGCCATCGGACCGGGCAGCATCCAGACCGACATGCTGACCGGCGTGAACGACGACAAGCGGGCCAAGGACGTCATTCTGTCGCGCACGCCGCTGGGCCGCATCGGCCAGCCGGACGAGGTGGCGTCGGTTGCCGTTTTCCTCGCCTCGTCGGGTGCGAGCTATGTGACGGGGCAGACGATCTACGCCGATGGCGGGCGTCTTGCGCTGAACTATACGATGGAGGGAACGTCGAAGGCCGACGCCCTGACCGGCAAGAAAAATCCGGGTCCGGAATAATCCGGCCCGGATTTCATGTCTCGGACAAAAGGCGGTGAGGATCAGCGGTCGCTGTCGTCTTCGTCGTCGCCTGTCGTCACATCCTTGAGCTTGGCGAAAACGGAATCGGGATCGTATTCCCGTTCCTTTTCCTCTTCCTGCGCGGCGGGGACGGGCGGTTCGCCGGCTTCCGCTTCCAGTTCGGCCGGATAGGGATCGGCCGGGCGGCCGGCGGTCTCGCTGGTCGGCAGAAGCGTGGTGTCGTCCTCGCTGAGGCCGAGCTTCTTGCGCTCGCGTTCCAGCTTCTTGGCGGCCTTCTGC
>CAYSVF010000618.1:0-1710 GCA_964434415.1 uncultured Parvibaculum sp. | reverse complement strand
AACGACACGTTGCGGTCCAGCGCGGTTTCCCAGCCCGAGGCAAAAACCGGTTCGGCGAGCCTTGGCAAATCCGGGTATCGGAACACCGATATGGTGTCCGGCTTGATCCCGGAATTCACAAGGTCCCGATAACTTTGCGATCCAACGTCAATCGCCTGGTGGATCAGCAACCCCGCACTGTCCAGCGCGGCGATGATGCCAAAGGAAATAATCCCTGCCCCGCCGATGGCAAACGCCACCGGAAAGCCCGAAAGAATGCCCCCGAAAAGGCACAGAAAGACGATGATCAGGCCGATTTCAACGCCATCAAGTCCGAATAGCATGTGTCCCTGCCCCCTTAATGTGTGCCTTCATAGGCTTCTTCACCTTCGCCAAGGCTATCCTTGTCGAGGTATTTGTTTTCACTGTCTTCGCCTTCGCACCATTCCAGATAGGATCTGTAGAAAAACGCGATCGAATGCAGAAAGATCATCGCGGCAAAGGCCACAAGCAGAATTTTGAACAGGAAATAGCCGTTGAACCCGTTTGGCGAAAACCCGATGGTTTCGACATTCCAGCGCAGCGCACGGGATTTCGACAGCAGCCGGTCGAGGGTGTCGCTGGCCGATGGCTTCGGGACGATCAGGTGGCGCCACATGAAGAACCAGCCATACATCCAGGTCAGGATCGCCATCGGCATCATGAACAGAAGCGACCCGACCATATCGATGATTTTCTTGGTGCGGAACCGGACCGTCGCATAGATCAGGTCCACACGGACATGCCCGCCTTGCACGAAGGTGTAGGTGGCACACAGGGCAACCACCATTGCATTGTAGAGTTTCAGTTCTTCAGCCCACCAACTGATATCCATCTCAATCGGGATGCCCAGACCGATCACGATATCCGGCCGGGCAAATATACGCTGAATGAAAACGATGATGATCTGCTGGATCACCATCAACAGCCCGGCCCATGCGAAGAAACGTCCAACCGTATTGGCAAACCCTTCAAGGACACGCACGCATCCCCACATGAAACCATGTTTCCAGAATCCGACACCCGTGATCACGAGGAAAGCCGTGAAAACGACGAAAAAGAATTCAACCGAACCGCCATAATACACAAAGCGCATGATCGCTTCTTTGTCGGACCAATCGAGCCATTGGTGAGGATGACTCAGAGCGTAGCCCAGGTTGTAAAAGGCGTATCCGATATTGCTGAACACCCAGACGATCATTTCAACCACGGCACCGACTGCTCCGGTCGAAGCTGTTTCATCCATGAGGTGAATCCTTGGCTGCTTGATAGAGTAATGCTTCAGGCATGGCGCTTAGTGCCTCCTGAAAGTTCCCGTGCCCCGGCTTTGGAAACGGGACACGGGATATGATGACGGCTCTCGCGTTACAGGCCCATCACACGGTTACGCTGTGCAGCAAATGCACCTTCCGAGCGGCTGCCCCAGGCGGCGGAACTGTTCAGCGATGCCATGTAGCTGTCATAGCAGGACTTGTAGAGATCGTCGCCCAATGACTCTTCGACAACTTCCTTGGCCCCTGCGCCAAAGGCATCCCAGATCTCGTCGGAGAAGCTCAACAGCTTGACGCCACTGGATTGCAAACGCTGCAATGCGGCCGAGTTGTTCGCCATGAACAAGGACATGGTCCACAGGTTCGACGCGCGCGCGGCATTTTCAACGATGCTTTGCTGTGCAGGCGTCAAGCTTTCATA
>CAYSVF010000617.1:0-1711 GCA_964434415.1 uncultured Parvibaculum sp. | reverse complement strand
TGTCGTAATGCGGCCAGCGTTTCTGCGGATGGCGGGCCGAGCAGCCCGGCACGAGCACGATATAGGGGCTTGTCACGCCCGCCTGTCGCAGCAGCTCCGTCACATCGTCGGCAAGCCATGAGAGATCGGGATGCAGGCTCCATTTGACGGTGAGCCCGGCGTCCCGGAGCTGACCGGCGAGCCGGTCGAGCGTACGGATCTTTTTGGGGGCCTGTGCTTTATGCGGGTGGCTGCATCCCGGCGCCGTGCCGGACCAGGGCGTGCCTTTCAGCATCCAGCGATAATAGAAGGCCGTGCGTTTCGAATTCTGCAGGTCGTAGACCATGTCGAAGCGCCCTTCGCGCAGGCGGCTGCGCAGGGCGAGCATCCGGTCCAGCCGCCAGCGCGGCTCGCGCGCGTCGACCATCACATGGTCCACCCAGGGGCAGCGTTCCATGATCGTTCGGAAAGCCGGGGTCGTCAGCAGCGTGATGTCGGCGCCTGGATGGTTTTCGTGTATGTCGCGCAGCGCGCCTTCGGCCTGCATGATGTCGCCAAAGGCGCCGTGTTTGATGATGAGAATGCGTGATGTCATGAGCCGGCGCGCCGCGGGAAGGTGATTGCGCGCGGAGGATGTCATAGCCGGGCGGGAATTGGAACGTCGCAAAGGGGGGAGGCGGAGGCCGTCTAGAACCGGCCGCCCGCCCAGATTGCGCGACCGAGGATATTCAGCGCCGAGGCGTCTTCCGCGTTGAAGCTCTCCGTCGGTCCGGCGGTAGGGTTGTCGGACGAAATCACGACGCTGCCGTCGAGTTTCATTTGCAGCCGGCGGATGGCGAGCATGTCCTGCACGCGGAAGGCATAGATGCCGTCGCCGCGCAGGCGGGGCTTCGATGTGTCGACCAGCAGCAGATCGCCGTCCCGCAGCGTCGGCTCCATCGCTTCGCCTTCCATTTCCACGCTCAGCAGGATGTCGGGCTCGGTGCCGAATGCCGTGCGCAGCCAGTCCCGTTTGAAGGCCAGCGCGCCCTCCAGCGAGAGGTCGTCGATGCGCATTCCGTCTTCCGTGGTCCGGATGCGCAGATGCGGAATGCGGACGAAACCGCCGCCGCCCATTTCATCCTCGGCCAGACGGGAGGGGGGAAGGTCCGAAAAACCGCCCGACGCGGCGTTGCGCCTGTGCAGCATCGTCCCTTCGCCGGTGAGCAGCCAATGGGTGTCGATGCCGTCCGCGGCGAGCTTTGCCAGCACCGAGGAGTTGGGCGGTTCGTTCGACAGCTCATAGCGCTGCCACGTATTGCCCGCGATGCCGAGGCGGGCCGCCATGGCTTTCTGGGAGAGCCCGAAATGGCTCCGAAGGGCGGTAAGGCGATCGGTTATGGACATGTGCTCGTAGTCTGCTCGGTAACGTCTTCCATCTATAGCCGCAACACCATCTCTATAGCGAGGAACCAAAGGTCCAGAACACCATTCCTTTCGGATGTGCCAAAAAAACAGGTTGTAATACCAAAATAATTTGGTTTAAAACGAAGGTATGGCAAAGACATACCAAAATTTTGGTTTTACCCCGCAAGTTTCGAGAGCTGTGGTGGCAGTGCCTGCAAATGGGGGAATCGGCCGGGTTTGGGCGAATTTTCGGAATCAGGCCGTACAGCCGGCATGTGCCGGGCAGCGAGATGGTGACCCCGGCAGGATTCGAACCTGCGACCCTCAGATTAGGAATCTGATGCTC
>CAYSVF010000616.1:0-1713 GCA_964434415.1 uncultured Parvibaculum sp. | reverse complement strand
ATCACCGGCTCGGCGGAAAGCTGCCTGTAGTAGCCGACGCTGGGCAGATCCTCGCCCGCGGGCAGCGGTTTGCTTGTCAGGTCCACGGCAATCAATCGGTCCGCCGCCCCCAGCGCCGCAACGGTCTCGGTCACCGCACCGCCGAGCGATACGATCCGTTGGAGCTCTTCTGCCCGGGCCGATTGCGCAGTCCAGAGACTTGCCAGCATCGCGAGAAGAAGCGCCGGAACGAGCCGCTTCATTTCGAAGCGCAGCTCGTCCCTATTGCCTACTGCCGTCATGAGGCCCTCGCGACATTGCCGGAGAGCGACAGGGCGAGTTCGCGCCACTCTTCAAGTTCCGGCTTGCCGGGTTTGCGCTCGCCGAACATCCAGGCGATCTGATTGCCGTCGGCATCGAAGATTTCGAGCGCCGTTACCGGCCCGTCCTCGGTGGGCTTGGTTACGACCCAGCTTTCCGCAATCGCGTCCATGCGCAGATGCAGATTGAAACGCGGGTCGAGCACGTTGAACCAGGGACCCATCTCCTTCAGGCTTTCCACAGGGCCGGTATGGATCTGGATCACGCCGGGGTTTGGCACGAAGACCATGATCGGCAGCTTTGCCGCCGCGGCCTTTTCCAGTCCCGTCTTGAAGGCATCGACCGGGACGCGTTCGGTCCATGTGCCTTCCGCCAGCCTTAGTGCCTGAAGCCGGCCGCTCTTCACCGCCTTCAGCATGGGGAAGAAGTCATGCGTATCCTTCAGCGCGCCCCAGCGTTCCAGCAATCGGTCACGGTCGATTTCCTCATCGGGAAGGTCCGCCGCCTTCGGTTCGGCCGGACGCAGCGCCAGATCGGGCGACTGCTCCTCCGCGCGGTATTTTTCGATCAGTGCGTTGAAGGCGTCCATATCGGTTGCCTCCACCGCATAGATCTTGTGCGTGGCGGTTCCATCCGTGTCGAAAATCTGGATCGAATGACGGAGCCCCGAGCGAACCTCTTCGCTCACGGCAAAAGCGACATGCCAATGCGCGAAGAATATCCGCAGGTCGATATCGGGGCCGAGCACCACGCCCCCCTTCTCCGACAGATGAATGCCTTCGAAGGTGCCCTTGCGCTCATGCACGCAATGTTCGTTGCGGGTGAGGCACATCACATCGCCGACGCCGGCGAGGTCTTCCACCAGCTGTTTCGGACGAAGGTCGAGGCGGGTTACGCCGTCTCCCAATCGGGCGGCCAGAAGTTCCGCCTCCGACACACCCAGTTCCCGGGCCGCATCGCGCGCCCGCATGTTCGGCGATGTGTCCTTCAGCGCCGCGAGCCGCCGGGCAATCTCCGCCGGGCTCGTCGCGCCTTCCTCACCTGCAACGCTCATAGACATCGCTTTTCTCCTTACCAGTTCACGGTGTACCGGATGCCGCCCTTGAAATTGCGGCCCGTTTCGTAAGAGGACGCGTAAGCACGCGCATATGCCTTGTCGAAAATATTGTCGATGCCGAGGTCGAGCCGGAGGCCGCTCAGGGGGCCTTCGCTAGCCGTCCAGGCGAAATAGACGCCGTGCACGACATATCCGTCCCGTTCGTCCGCAGCGCTGTCGACCTTGTCGAATTCATCGGCCGCGATCACGCGCCACCCGATGATCGAATGGGTTTCAGGCAGCTTGATCGCCGCGTCGAGCGTGCCCATGGCGGGCGTCAGCACACCCAGCTTTTCGCCCGTCGCCTTGTTCCTGCC
>CAYSVF010000615.1:0-1715 GCA_964434415.1 uncultured Parvibaculum sp. | reverse complement strand
GCCATCGCCAGCGGGTCGTTCCGCGCGCTCGGCATGGTGGTGGCGCCCTGTTCCATCAAGTCGATGTCGGAAATTGCCGCCGGCACGACCTCGACGCTTCTCACCCGCGCGGCCGACGTCATCCTCAAGGAACGCCGCCGGCTCGTCCTGATGGTGCGGGAAACGCCGTTTCATCTCGGGCACCTGCGCACCATGACAGCGCTTACGGAAATGGGCGCCATCGTCGCGCCGCCGCTGCCCGCTTTCTATCCCAAGCCGCAGACAATTGATGACATTGTCGACCATTCGGTCGGGCGCATCCTCGACCTGTTCGACATCGACAACAGCCTCGCCCACCGCTGGCGCGAGACCCGGACGCTCAAGGTCGTCGACTAGCAGTCGAACCTGGGTGCAACGTCGAGGAACGCGTTGATATCCGCGCCCAGATCCTCCGCATAGCGCATCAACTGGAACCGGGCCGTCTCGTCATTCGCCGGATAGGGAATGCCGACAAGCGCCTCGAGTAATTGCTGCTCGATCTTCTCCGCCGCCAGTTCATCGGCCAAGAGCGCCTTACGATCCGGGTCGTCTTTCGCCAGCGCCCGGCGTTTCTCGCGCAAAGCGGCAATGGCCGGCTGGCGGCTGCCGGAGATGGTCAGCGCCATCTCCCAGGTGTCGTCGTCCATCACAGCCCACAGGCACAGCAGCACCAGGTTCACGTCGGCGCCGAATTCGTCCTGCAGGCGCAGGCACGCCTCCTTCACCCCCGGCTCTGCATAAAACGCAGTGGAGAATTCCCAGAATGGCCCGGCTGTTTGCTGTCGGCTTCTTCCCATGGTCTGGTATCATATCCTTTGGAGCCTCGACTAAACATCTCACTATGGACGATCAGGACGCGATCAAGGTGGCGCTCACGGCGCTCGAAACCGAGCACCGGGATCTCGACGCGTCGATCATCGCGCTCCAGTCCCAGCCCCATGTCGACCAGCTGCAGCTGCAGCGGCTCAAGCGCCGCAAGCTTGCCCTCAAGGACGAAATCGCCGACCTGCGCGATCAGCTGACGCCGGACATTATTGCGTAGCGTATTGCTGTGTCGTCACCCCGGCAGAGGCCGGGGTCCAGTCGATTGCTGTTCTGGATTCCGGCCTTCGCCAGAATGACGCCGAGAGGTAGGCTTGGTCTCAATTCGTTTTGAAGGAGGGTTAATATGATCAACGCGATTTCCATTATGATTGCCCGGGGTTTGGCTGCGATGTTCATCGTCTGGGCTTTTTCGGACATCATTGCCTGGCTGGGTGCCATTGAGAGAATCAGCACGGGCTACCAGACCAACGAACTGTACGCAGGACTCATCGCGAATGGCTCACTACTGGTGTTTGGTGTTCTCCTTTGGATTTCGCCAAAGGCGGTTGGTGCCCGTTTAAGGTCTGGAATCATCAAGGACGAAGCTTCTGATACCGCTGACGATTTTGTCGCTGCCGGATCTTTTTTGATCGGTCTCTATGTTATTGCCCTGTTCATGCCAGACGTTATTCGGTCGCTCGCCTACCTGGACCTGACGGACCAGTATTCGAGTGGCTTTGGCGTGACCGGATACATGCTTGTTGGCCAGCTTCTTCCCCTGTTGTTCGGTGTCTTCATGGTGGCGGGCAGCCCTCTGTTTGTCCGCCTTTTTCGCTTCATCCGGAAGGCCTGATCGGCTTTGCTTGCTCCGGGCGAAAACCTTCCTATAATCG
>CAYSVF010000614.1:0-1717 GCA_964434415.1 uncultured Parvibaculum sp. | reverse complement strand
GCCCGGTGTCGAAGCCCATTTTCTCCGCCGTCTCGATCGCTTCCTCCGAGGTGCCGAGCTGATCGCATTTGCGGATAAAGGTCTGCAGCTCTTCATTGTCCGCGGCGAGTTTCTGCGCCAGCGGATGGTGCGGGGAAACGGCGCAGAAGGAAGCGCCGTAGAGCGTATCAGGCCGTGTCGTGAAAATTTCCAGTGCGTAATCCGGTTCGTCCGCGAGCCCCTGGACGGGGAAGAACACACGGGCACCTTCCGATTTGCCGATCCAGTTCTTCTGCATCAGCCGGACTTTTTCGGGCCAGCGATCGAGCGTTTCCAGCCCGGCAAGCAGCTCTTCGGCAAAATCGGTGATGGTAAGGAACCATTGCACGAGTTCGCGCCGTTCGACCGGCGCGCCGGAGCGCCAGCCGCGGCCGTCGATCACCTGCTCGTTGGCCAGCACGGTCATGTCGACCGGATCCCAGTTCACCGTGCTTTTCTTGCGGGTCACGAGACCTGCTTCCAGCAGGTCGAGGAAGAGTGCCTGCTGGCGGCCGTAATATTCGGGATCGCAGGTTGCGAATTCGCGCTCCCAATCGATGGCGAGGCCGATGGCTTTCAGCTGCTCGCGCATGGCCGCGATATTGGCGTAGGTCCATTCCTTGGGATGGACGCCTTTTTCCATGGCGGCGTTCTCCGCCGGCATGCCGAAGGCATCCCAGCCCATGGGGTGCAGTACATTGAACCCGCGGGCCCGGCGGTAGCGCGCGATCACATCGCCCATGGTGTAGTTGCGTACGTGCCCCATATGGATGCGCCCCGACGGGTAGGGGAACATCTCCAGCACATAGTATTTCGGCTTGTCCCCGGTGTCGGCTGCGGTGCGGAAGGCGGCCTTTTCATTCCAGGCCTTCTGCCATTTCGGTTCGCTCGTGCGGGGATTGTAGCGGCTGGACATTCCGGAAGATCGATTGCTGGTCAGGGGTGGAAAAGACGGGGCAGAGACATCAAGGCCCACAAAGCGGACCGCCCGCCCGGTGGAACCGGACGGGCGGGGGAAGGTATAGCTTGCCGCGCGGTGCGGGAAAAGGATCAGTTGTCCGGGTTTTCCACCGAGCGCATCCGCAGCTCGCGGGCGCGGACCAGAATGGCGTTTTCGATCCGGGTTGCCGTCGCCTGATCGACAGGCGTGTCGGTCCAGTCGCCCTTATCGTCCTTCTTCTGGCGGAAAACGGCGACTTTCACACCATCGGCCCGCAGGCGCTTGTCGAGAATATAGGTGGTGACCTTGAAGCGTTCGCCTTGCGCCTTTGGATCCTGATACCAGTCGGTGATGATGACGCCGCCAAAGGGATCGGCGGAGGCCAGCGGCATGAAGCTCAGGGTGTCGAGCGAAGCGCGCCACAGATAGGAATTCACACCGATGCCGCCGCCGGTGTCGTTGCCGCCACCGCCGCCGAAGATGTTGAGGCCGCCTTCGCCAAAGATCGTGTCGCGCTTTTCGCCGGCTGTGGGTGCAGGGTTGGGCGGGCCGGAGCGACCGACGGTTTCCGGATATTGCCGCTCGCCGCCACCGAACATGCCGCAAGCGGTCAGGCTCACCGACGCGGTGAGCAGAAAAGCCGCCGCCAGTGCAAAGCGGATGGCATGGCGCAGTTTTCCGCCCGTCGCGGAATTTCTACGCATCGAGCGTCGTTCAACGGTCTTGGTCATGAGTTCCGGCAAGCCTCTTGTTTACGCC
>CAYSVF010000613.1:0-1722 GCA_964434415.1 uncultured Parvibaculum sp. | reverse complement strand
GTGGCCGAGGGCGCATCCGCCATTCCGCTCTCCGAGCTGACGCTCGAAGCGCCGGTGTTGCGGCCCGGCAAGGTGCTCGCCTGCGGGCTCAACTATATGGACCATGTGGAAGAGTCGGGCATGGAAGTGCCGAAGCACCAGATCTGGTTCACCAAGCAGCATAACTGCATCAATGCGCCTTATGCGCCCATCGAGCTGCCCGAGGTTTCCTCGCTGCTCGATTACGAGGCGGAGATGTGTTTCGTCATCGGCAAGCGCTGCAAGGATGTGCCGGCGGAGCGCGCGCATGAAGTGATTGCAGGCTATTTCGTGGGCGACGATGTGAGCGTGCGCGACTGGCAGCTGCGCGCAAACTCCTGGACCATGGGGAAGTCCTTCGACACGCATGGCCCCATCGGACCCTGGATCACCACGGCGGACGAGGTCGCGGACCCGCATGCGCTCGACATCAAGTGCTGGGTGAATGGCGAGCTGCGCCAGAACTCCAACACCAAGCACCTCATCTTCAATTGCTTCGACCAGATCGCCGAACTGAGCACCGCCTTCACGCTCGATGTGGGCGACGTGATCTTCACCGGCACGTCGTCGGGCGTGGGCGGAGCGATGAAGCCGCCGCAATTCCTCGTGGAAGGCGACGTGGTGCGGGTCGAGGTGGAAGGCCTCGGCGCCATCGAGAACAAGGTCGTCGCGCAGGACAGGAAAACGCTCATCGGCTGACGATGAACGGGGGAGGGAAGAGATGGAAAAGACGGATGTTCTGATCGCGGGCCTCGGGCCCGTAGGCGCCGCGCTGGGCGTCTATCTCGCGCGCTCGGGCGTGACGGTGACGGTCGTCGAAAAGACGGATGAGGTCTATCCGATGCCGCGCGCCGCGCATCTCGATCATGAGACGATGCGCCTTCTGGACCTTGCAGGCGGTGCGGAGGCGGTCGCGGGGAACAGTCAGCCGCTTTCGTCTTACGAGTTCCGCAATGCAAAGGGCGAACTGCTGCTGGGCTTTCGTCCGCCGGCCGCTCTGGCCGATACGGGCTGGCCCTATACCTCCATGTTCCATCAGCCGACGCTCGAAATCGCCATGCGCGAGGCGCTTGTCGCGGAGCCCAATGCGTCCATCCGCCTCGGCGTGTCGCTTGTCGGCTTTAGCGACGGGCCGGACGGCGTGACCGCCGAGATCGAAGGGCCGGACGGCAAAACGCAGATCGCCGCGCGCTATCTCGTCGGGTGCGACGGCGGGCAAAGCACGGTCCGCCGTCTTGCCGGTATCGGTCTCGACGATATGGGCTTCGACGAACCCTGGCTCGTCATCGACACACTGCTGAAAAACGGCACCACGCGGCTTTCCACCATTGGCTTGCAACATTGCGATCCGGCGCGGCCGGTCACCTCCATGCCGATGGCGCCGGGGCGGCATCGCTGGGAGTTCATGCTGCTGGAGGGCGAGACGCCGGAAGAGGTGATGACGGATGAAGCCATCGACGCAATGATCGCGCCCTTTGCCGATCCGAAAAGCCTGAGCGTGGAGCGCCGGGCGGTTTACCGCTTCCATGCCGTTTTCGCCGAACGCTGGCGCGACGGCCATGTGATCCTGGCGGGCGACGCGGCGCATCAGATGCCGCCCTTCATGGGGCAGGGGCTCTGTTCGGGCGTGCGCGACGCGGCCAATCTCGGCTGGAAGCTCGCCGCCGTCATCAAGGGTGACGCGGAACAGGCGCTGCTCGACAG
>CAYSVF010000612.1:0-1725 GCA_964434415.1 uncultured Parvibaculum sp. | reverse complement strand
CACGAATTCGACGCCGATGCGGGGCACGAGTTCGAACGTCGTGACCATGCCGCCGGACTCCGCTTCCGCGACACGCAGCAATGAAACGGCGGCCTCCACGCTCGGCACGGCGGCAAAGGCGGTTTCGACCGCGCGCGGGCGCGGAAAAAGTTTCAGCACGGCCGCGGTGATAATGCCCAGCGTGCCTTCCGAGCCGATGAAAAGCTGCTTGAGATCGTAACCCGTATTGTCTTTCCGGAGGCCCTTGAGCCCGTGCCAGATGCGCCCGTCGGCCAGCACCACTTCAAGCCCCAGCACGAGGTCGCGCGCATTGCCATAGCGCAATACGGCGGTGCCCCCCGCATTGGTGGAAAGATTGCCGCCGATCTGGCAGGAGCCTTCCGACGCGAGGCTGAGCGGAAAGAGCCGGTCGGCCTCCGCCGCTGCTTCCTGCACGTCGAGAAGCGTGACGCCCGCTTCCACGGTGAGCGTGTTGTTTTTAGTGTCGATGGCGCGTACCGCCTTCATCCGCGACAGGGAGAGAATAAGTTCTTCGCCCGCTTCGAAGGGAAGCTGACCGCCGACGAGCCCGGTATTGCCACCCTGCGGCACGATGGGCGTCTTCGTTTCCTGCGCGAGCTTCATGATCGCGGCGACTTCTTCCGTATTCGCCGGGCTCAGCATGGCGCTGGTCTTGCCCTTGTAGAGGCCGCGCTGCTCCACGAGATGGGGCGCGAGCATGTCCGGATCGTCCATGTACCCCTTGGGGCCGACGATGTCGCGGAAGCGCTGCAATGTTTCCTTGGAGGGCATGAAATCTATTCGTCTAGTCTGGGATGCGCGCGGACGCCATGATGCAGATAGCGCGCGCGGCCGAAACGGTCTTCTTCGAGGAAATGATAGGTCACGGGGCGCGTATAGCCAGGCGGCACGCCGACGAAAAGCCCCGGCGCGGCGGGGTGAAGCTCCACATCATAGATACCCTGAAGCGCGGCGAATTCCGCGCTGGGCGCATGATGGGCGATGAGCTTGCCGTCCTTTTGCGAAATATCGATGGTGCCGCTCGCCTTGCCATAGCGCCCGAGCAGCGGGTCCGCCGCATAGTCGAGCGAAGGATCGGCCTGCGGCATGGGGGGCGGCGCAATGTGGCCGAGCGCCGGGAAATATTCCGCCATCAGCTTGTCGGCCATGCCCTTGCCGTTGCCGCCATTGGTCAGCAGCACGAAGGTTGCACCGCTTTCCGGGTGATAGCGCAGCCAGGCGGCCTGGCCGATGGTGGAGCCGTCATGGCCGAAGGTTTCGTATGTGCCGTCGCCATCCCAGTCCCACATGAAACTCGCAAGGCCGATGGCATCGATATTCATGCCCGCCGGACAGGCGACACCGAAACCGTGCATGGCATCGACGCTCTCCGGCAATAGAATTTGCGTGCCGTCCGGGGCTCTGCCTTTGTTCATCATCATGCGGGCGAAGGCGAGCACGTCGCGCGCCCGCGCCATGGGCATGGAGCCTGCGGGCGCGTTGGACTGGGCGAGATAGGCAATCGGTGTCACGATGAGGGAGCCGGGTATGCCCAGATGACCGATGGTGGTCCGATGGCGCATGGCCTGTTCGGGCAGGGTGGAGAAGGATGGCGTGCCGAGGGGCTTGGCGAGCCGGGTGCGGATCGCCTTGTCCCAGCCCATGCCGCTTGCGGCTTCCACCATGCGGCCCGCCACGACGAAGCCCGCATTGCAGTAGGAGAAC
>CAYSVF010000611.1:0-1733 GCA_964434415.1 uncultured Parvibaculum sp. | reverse complement strand
GGCTTGGCGATGGAGCGGTAGACGGGAATACCCCGCGCCATTGCGCGCGCGGCGAGACCATCACCTGCGTGGCCGCGCCCGGTCAGGATCACCGCCTGCGCGCGGTTGAGCGCATCGCCTGCTTCTTCCCGCAAGGGACCGGCGGGAAAGACATGGCCATTGCCGGTGCCCACGCCCGCATCGATGACGAGAACGGAAAAATCCTTCGCAAGATACGGGTTCTGGAACCCATCATCCATGATGATGACGCTGGCTCCCGCGCCCGAGGCCGCTTTCGCACCGGCCACGCGGTCGGCCGAAACCCATGTCGGTGCAAGGCGCGCGAGAAGAAGTGGCTCATCGCCCACTTCCGCCACCGTGTGGGCGGCAGGATCGACCCTCACTGTGCCTTGCGATGAGCGCCGGTAGCCTCGCGAAAGAAAATGTACCTTTTCGCCCCGCTCAATGAGGCGCTCTGCAATGGCAAGCGCAATCGGCGTCTTGCCCGCGCCGCCCATCGTCACATTGCCGATGCAGATCACCGGCACGCGAACATGTTCGGGCCGTGCCGTTTTGTTTCGGATGCGGGCGGCCAGCCCGTAAAACGCACCGAGGGGCGACAGGAGCTGTGCCATGATCGGCATGCCCCTTTTTCGGGCGGGATACCAGAAGCGCGGTGCACGCATCCCAGGTCGCCTTTCAGTCAGATTGCCTGTTTGGGCGCGAGGAGACGCAAAAGAGCTGCGAGTGTACGCTCGGTCGCGCCGCTGTCTTCGCTGGCTATGCGTCTCGCCGCTTCGCCCATCATCATGCGCTTCTCGGTATCGTCGAGCAATGCCGCAATGGTTTGCGTCATGGCATTCGCATCCGACACACGCAGCATGCCGCCGCCTTCTTCGAGCGCCGCGTAGGCTTCCTGAAAATTGAAATCGCTCGGCCCGGCAATGAGGGAACAGCCGAGACGCGCCGGTTCGAATGGATTATGTCCGCCCATCTCGGCGAAGGTGCCGCCCACAAACACAAGATTGGAGAGCCGGTAGAACAGCCCGACCTCGCCAAGCGTGTCGACGAGATAGATCTGCGTATGTGCCGCGGGGACATCGCCGGAAGACCGCGTCATGACGGAAAGCCCCAAGCCGGATAGCGCTTTGGCGAGTTGCGGGCCGCGTGCGGGATGGCGCAGTACGATGATGGTGAGGAGGTCCGGACGGGTTTGCGCCAATGAAAGATGCGCCTGAGCCGCAGCCTCTTCCTCGCCTTCATGGGTATTCGTTGCCACCCAGACCGGGCGCTTGCCGATGGCGTGCTGCAAGGCACCGAGCGCATGCGGGTCCGCCGATGGAGCGGGGGCGTCATGTTTGAGATTGCCGGGAAGTTCCGTATAGGCGGCACCGAGCGCTTCCAGCCGATCCGCGCTCGCCGCGCTTTGCGCCAGAACGATGGAAAACCGGCCGACCAGATCGGCAATCATGCCGGGCGCCCTTTGCCAGCTCTGGAAGGATTTTTCGGTGATGCGTCCGTTGATCAGCGCCAGCGGAATACGCCGCCGGTCCGTTTCGGCAATCAGGTTGGGCCAGAACTCGGATTCGACCCAGACAGCCAGATCGGGTTTCCAGTGATCGAGAAAGCGCGCGCAGAAAGCCGGGTGATCGAGCGGCACGAACTGATGGAACGCCTCCTTGGGCAGTCTTTGCGACAGCAATTCGGCGGATGTAAGCGTCCCGGTCGTGACCAGCACATTGACGCCCGGCACC
>CAYSVF010000610.1:0-1736 GCA_964434415.1 uncultured Parvibaculum sp. | reverse complement strand
CAAGGCCGGCCAGTGCGTCTGCCCGCGCGGCACCGACATGATCCTCGGCGCCGACCAGGGTGGCCAGTGTCGGCAGCACGTCGTGCGACATGCCCTTGAACTTGGTCCAGCGATCCGCATGGCCGGATACCTGGCGGTTGTGGTCAAAGCGCGGCTCGTATCCCGTGTCCTCGAAGAAATCCACGATCGTCATCGTCGATGTGGGATCTGTCAGGATGTTGTCCAGGAACCACAAGGAGGTACGACCCTCAAAAGTGCCGACTTCAAGAAAATGCACATCCGGCTTTCCCCGAAACTCGCCCAGATGGGCCTGGTAGAAGGGAATATAGGGGGTGATGTAGTCCTTAGTGAAATGGTAGGGGCCACCCTCCTCGACCGGTAGCGCGAACGTGCCTTTATCCGACATGCTTTCCTTCAAGCTCCTGCACTGAAAGCCGCGAGCGCAGCCATGTTGACGATATCGCTGTCCTTGGCATTGAGCCCGACGATCTGAACCGGCTTGTTAAGTCCGACAAGCAAAGGCCCGATGACAGTCGAGCCCCCAAGTTCCTGCAGCATCTTGGTCGATATCGATGCCGAGTGGAAGGCTGGCATGACGAGAACGTTGGCCGGGCCCGACAGACGGCAGAACGGATATTGCTGCTGCATCAGGGTGTGATTGAGTGCGACATCGGCACCCATCTCGCCGTCGTATTCGAAATCGACGCGGCGTTTGTCGAGAATCTTGACCGCCTCCTGAACCCTTTCGGAGCGCTCGCCCTGCGGATGCCCGAAGGTCGAGTAAGCGAGCATGGCGACACGTGGCTCATAGCCCATGCGCCGCGCAAACCCTGCGACCTCTTCCGCAATGTCGGCAATCTGCTCGGAATTGGGCATGTCGTGCACCGCCGTATCGGCCACGATGACCGTACGCGATCGCGACAGGACCATGGAAACGCCGATGACCCGGTGTCCCGGACGGGCGTCGATGACGCGCCGTACATCGTCCAGTACCGTCGAGTAGTTTCGGGTGACGCCTGTCACCATCGCGTCAGCGTCGCCCAGTGCGAGCATGGTCGCCGCAAAGTGGTTTCGATCGTTGTTGATCAGCCGCTGGCAATCCCGAAAGAGAAAGCCCTTGCGCTGCAGTCGCTCATACAGATGGTCCGCGTAGACGGAATTGCGGCGGGACAGGCGCGCATTGATGATCTCGATACCGGGCCGATTGAGATCCACGCCTGCCGCGTGCGCATTCTCCCGAATGACGTCGTCGCGACCGACAAGGATTGCCGTGCCCAGATTCTGGTTCACATAGGAAACGGCCGCACGCATCACCTGTTCCTCCTCGCCCTCGGCGAACACGGTGCGCTTGGGCTGCCGACGGACGCGGTCGTAGATCCGCGCGAGAGTCGAGGCGATCGGATCGCGCCGCGCGGAAAGCTGCTGGGCATATTTCGCGAGGTCCGGCACAGGGCGGCGCGCTACGCCGCTTTCCATGGCCGCCTTTGCCACTGCCACAGGCACCGCTGAAATAAGGCGCGGATCGAAGGGCACGGGGATGATGTAGTTCGGCCCGAACTTCGGCCGATTGCCCTGATAGGCGGCGGCCACATCGTCCGGCACATCCAGGCGCGCGAGCTCCGCCAGCGCGCGAGCCGCCGCGATCTTCATCTCGTCATTGATTGTGGTGGCGCGCACGTCCAGTGCACCACGGAAAATGTAAGGGAATCCAAGTACATTGTTGACCTGGTTTGGAT
>CAYSVF010000609.1:0-1737 GCA_964434415.1 uncultured Parvibaculum sp. | reverse complement strand
GACGCTGGGCGAGCCGGAACTCGTCTCCTCGGGCGAAGCGGGCCCGGCGGAGATCGCGCTTGTCGTGGCGCTGGCCCGGCAAAGCCGCCACCCGCTGGCAAGGGCGCTCGCAGCCCATGGGGCCGATATCGCCGCCCCCGCCCTTTCCGATATTCACGAAGTGCCCGGCATGGGCATGGAAGCGGTGCTGGACGGGGAAACGGTGCGGCTCGGCAATCGCAACTTCACGGGCACCGCCGGCGAAGCCTCCTCCCATGCCGGTCCCGAACTCTGGCTCGCCAAAGGCCGGGAGACACCGCGACAGTTCCGCTTTGCCGACAGGGCCCGAAGCGACGCCGCCGAAACCATCGACCGGCTGACGCGCGAAGGCTTCGCGATCGAACTCCTGTCCGGCGACCGGGAGGAAGTCGTCCGCGAACTGGCGGACAAGCTGAACATCGCCGACTGGCGCGCCGAAGCCCGCCCGGACGAAAAGATCGCCCGGCTGGAAGAACTCCGCGCGCAGGGCCGCAAGGTGCTGATGGTAGGCGACGGCCTCAACGATGCGCCCGCGCTGCGGGCGGCGCATGTCTCCATGTCGCCCTCCAGCGCCGCCGATGTGAGCCAGACCGCTGCGGATTTCATTTTCCAGGGCGCGGACCTCAAGCCCATCGTCGAAACGATCCGTATCGCGCGCGGGGCGCGGCGGCTCGTCGTGCAGAATTTCGGGCTGGCGCTGGTCTATAATGCCATCGCGGTGCCGCTGGCCGTTGCCGGCTACGTGACCCCGCTCATCGCGGCAATCGCTATGTCCTCCTCGTCGATCACCGTCACGCTCAATGCGGTGCGCCTCAACTGGCGCAGGATCGACTGACACCTGCCAGGGAAGAGATTATGGCTGTCCTGATCTATCTCGTGCCCGCCGCGCTCATTCTGGGCGGACTGGGGCTTGCCGCCTTCCTCTGGTCGCTCAAAAGCGGTCAGTATGACGACATGGAAGGGGCCGCCCAGCGCATCCTTTTCGACGATGACGAGATGGAAAACCCGCCGCCGCCGAAAAGAGATGCTGAAAAGAAAGACTGACCGGCCTCAGCTCTTCACCAGCGCACGGTAGGCATGCCATGTGGCGTGGCCCACCAGCGGGAAGGTGAAGATCATGCCGATGAACAGCGTGGCGATGCCGAAGCCCATCGCAAAGGCGATGATCCAGCCCCACAGCATCATCGGCCAGAAATTCTTCTGAACCGCCTGAAAGCTGGCAATGACCGCCGTGACGGCGTCCACGTCCCGCGCCATGAGAAGCGGCACGGAAATCGCGGAGATGGCGAAGGTGAAGACCGCCAGCACCGCGCCCACGATGGTGCCCACCACGAGCAGGCTCAGCCCATGCGGCGTCAGCAGCAATGTGGGAATGAAGTCCGGCAGCGGCGGAAACCCGCTATCGCCGAAAAAGAGCGCGAAAAGCAGCGTCGCCACCCGCATCCACACCAGGAACACCCCCATCAGCATGATGCCCATGAAGGCAAGCTGGGCGGGGCTGCGCGTGGAAACGAACAGCACGTCGAAAAGCGCGACATGGCGCCCGCCTTCCATACGGCGGCTCGCCTCATACATGCCGACGGCCAGCATCGGCCCCACGATCATGAAGCCGGCAGCCGCGGCCAGCGCGAGCGAACTCGCATTCAGCCAGAACATCGCCGCGACCAGCATGGCGGAAATGGCCGAAAATCCCAGCCCGTAGCTCAGGCTGACCAGCGG
>CAYSVF010000608.1:0-1739 GCA_964434415.1 uncultured Parvibaculum sp. | reverse complement strand
TAGTCTGTCAAAACTAGATCTCCGATGTGCTTCTCTGTTTTACTATTGGTAAGTTGTTCTCGTGTGCCTAGGCCTTCGCCATGCATAGTGCATTGGATTTTTCTTAATCTGATTTCTCATACTCTTCCATATAACTTCATGCAGGGATGTCTTTAATGTTTTCCTTGGAGCTATGTTGGGAGGCTCAGTACTGGCTGAGCTCCCAACATTCATACAGAACCCATCTCAAATCTGGTCAGCTCTTTCGTCTGCTATACCAGCATCATCCAATTTTTTTATCAACTATGTATCGTATAGAGCCTTGGTGATGGCTTGGTTTAGGCTATTCTATCCCCATCAAGGTATCATGGTCTCTATCCTGAAGTGGATGCACATCCTTCCTTGTAAGTGTTCCTGTTATAACAATACGTTCTGGCGGTTTTATTGACAGTAAGTCGACTGTTTTTTCATTGAATCTACAGGGGCAAAATCTGCCAGAGAAAAAGCCTTGGAAGCTCCGATACGAAATTGTAGATACGGCAGAGATATTGGAATCCCAGTTTTGATGAATTTTGTCATGGTGATGGCCTACTGCGTTGTCTCACCTTTGATCCTTCCATTTGGACTCTTATACTTTGTCCTCCTATGGGCAGTCTGGAGGTACCAGATGCTGTACGTGAATCGACTAAAGAAGATAAATATTTTCACATGACGAAAAACAAGATAGAAACAAACCATTTTGATATCGCGTGATTGCAGATATGTGTATCAAAGACAATATGAGTCAGGAGGCAAGTTTTGGCCCCTAGTTGCCCACAGAACCGTAGGATGCGCATTTATTTGCGTTCTTTTCACTGCAATAGTCCTCATACTCAAGAAAGCATACACACAAGCAGTACTTATGCTTATCTCGTTGCCGTTATACTTACTAAGGTTTGACATGTGAGTTGTTGTATTCATGACTGTTATGATTCTTTCCTTTTTGATTCCTCACACATGCAGCACTGACTTACTGCAGGTATTTAACTCAACGATACGACGCGGTAGTGGCTCAAGTTCCACTGATGGCTGTCCATAAAGCAGCGAGAGTTGACAGTGTCGATCCGGATGTATGGACTCCACCTCCGCTTCGCACTGGAGCTGAGGGATGGAATCCAGAATGGGGCAAAGTTTGGAGCTGGTGGGGCATCCCCAGGTACACAATCTGATGACGAGCTTCAATAAAGTCAAAATAGGAATGTCTCCTTTTACCAATACATTCAAAATATTACCAATGTAAACTCAAGCAATGCCACGTGGGATTTACAGGCTTGCATGCGACTACCTGTGATCAAAACTGTTTGTATTCCTGCTCACTGCCCAGTTTCCACGCTGGCACGAGTACCCTTCTACGCTCACAAACGGGCATGGGATGGGCATAGTGAACTACAGCGAGATCAATATACCAAAAGGGAGTTTATTTGCATTGCCATGGGATCCATGGATTCAAAACGCTCTCTCGATTCTCACATTGCTCAAGGAGACAAGAGTACAGCTGCTGCAGCGAGCAGGTGCGTTTCTTTGCATTCATCAATTACAGTTACGAAACTATTGTATGAGTAAATAATGGATGAAGTGAAATCCATTCTGGAAGTCAAAAGTCCGGTTTTGGGTCCATCTGCCTATACCTGAAACACCAATCTTGTTGTCCAGGAATGAAGAGCCTATTTTACAAGTGCTCATGGCTCACTTGAAGTGTTGCTCTGAACAGCAAAATGCAG
>CAYSVF010000607.1:0-1741 GCA_964434415.1 uncultured Parvibaculum sp. | reverse complement strand
GTGAAACCTGCCATCAAGGCAACAGCAAGGCCTCAAACCTGCATGATTTCACTTTCTTTATGCGCCAGCGCGGCATCAATCTCCGCGATGAACTTGTCGGTCAGAGACTGGACCTCGTCACTCCAGATCTTGTGATCGTCCTTGCTCATCTTGCCGTCCTTTTCGAGCTTCTTCAGCTCGTCCATCGCGTCGCGGCGGACATTGCGCACGGCGATACGGGCCTGTTCGGTATAGCGCGCGGCGACCTTGGTCAGCTCCTGACGACGCTCTTCGTTGAGCTCGGGGATCGGCAGGCGAAGCAGCGTGCCGTCGACAACCGGATTGAGGCCGAGACCGGAATTGCGGATCGCCTTTTCGACGGCGGCCACCATGCCCTTGTCCCAGACGGAAATCGTCAGCATACGGGGCTCGGGTACGCCGACCGTACCGACCTGGTTGAGCGGCATGGTCTGTCCATATGCGTCGACGGTGATCGGATCCAGCAGGCTCGCGGTCGCGCGCCCTGTCCGGAGGCCGCCGAACTCGGTCTTCAGTGCCTGCACAGCGCCCTTCATGCGGCGTTCGGTGTCGTCCAGATCGAATGTTTCTTCTTGGTCAGCCATGTCGGTTCCTTCCGTGCCCCGGTTCGCCCGCAGACGTTTCTCAGGCAGCGTTCTCGATGATAGTGCAGCGTCCCTTGCCCGTCAGAACATCGACGAGGGAGCCGGAATCGTGAATGGAAAAAACGATGATCGGAATATCGTTTTCCCGGGCCAGCGCGATCGCGGAGGTATCCATCACCTTCAGATCGCGCGCGATCACGTCGAAATAGGTCAGCCGCTCGTAGCGCTCCGCGTCGGGGACCTTCTTGGGGTCGTCGGAATAGACGCCGTCGACCTGCGTCCCCTTCAGCAGCGCATCGCAGCCCATCTCGGTCGCACGGAGCGCGGCAGCGGTATCGGTAGTGAAGAAGGGATTGCCGGTGCCGGCCGCGAAAATGACGACCCTGCCCTTTTCCATGTGCCGTACAGCGCGGCGGCGGATATAGGGCTCGCAAATGGTCATCATGGGAATGGCGGAAAGGACCCTTGTGGGGACATCCAGGCGTTCCAGCGAATTCTGCATGGCCAGCGCGTTCATGACGGTTGCCAGCATGCCCATATAGTCGGCGCTTGCCCGCTCCATCCCCTTGGCCGCGCCCGAGAGCCCGCGGAAGATGTTGCCGCCGCCGATCACGAGGCAAACCTCGACGCCGATCTCGCAGGCCTGCTGGATTTCCTCGGCGATGCGGTCGACCGTGCCGACATCGATACCGTATTGGGTATCGCCCATCAGGGCTTCGCCCGAGACCTTCAGGAGGACCCGGGAGTAACGCGGCTTGGCGGCGCCTTCGGATGCACTTTCGGTTGCACTTTTCGTGGCACTGGCGGACATGGGCGGGATTCCGGCGCTATGGGCGTGGCATCTGGACAGATCGGATGAGGGGCGAATCCCCCCTCACCTGCCAGAGACAATAGCGCCCCCTGCGCCGGTTGGCGAAGGGGGCGCTGTATTCACAAAGGCAAAATGCCTCAACCGCGGGCGGCAGCCACTTCCGCGGCGAAATCCGCCTCTTCCTTTTCGACGCCTTCGCCAAGGCCGAAGCGCAGAAAGCCGACGACTTTCACCGGGGCGCCGATATCGCCCTCGGCGTTCTTCACGGCCTGCTCGACGGAATTGTCGGGGTCGATCACGAAGGCCTGGGAGAGCAGCACGACTTCCT
>CAYSVF010000606.1:0-1741 GCA_964434415.1 uncultured Parvibaculum sp. | reverse complement strand
TTCCAGATCAATGCGCAGAACTGCGTCCACTGCAAAACCTGCGACATCAAGGATCCTTCCCAGAACATCAACTGGACGGTTCCCGAAGGCGGCGGTGGGCCGAACTACCCGAATATGTAAGCAGACATGCGCCGCTTTGCCGGTCCGCCGGGCTGGCAAAGCGGTTCGCATGGTCTTACGCTGTCGGAACGCCGGGGCGCGCGGGCGGGTTCCTGCGCGAGCGTTCGGCAGACAAGGACCAGAGGCAATCCGTTAATGATGTTGAAGCGTGAAGCCCGCGGGGGAAACCGCCATTCCGCGAGAGGTCGCGCCCGTCTTCTTTCCCGTCCGGGACATGCTTTTGCGAGGCTCGCCCTGTTGGGCGGTCTGGCGCTGGCCCTGCCGGGCTGCGCCGGGGTCGGGTCTTCGCTCGGCTCCTCGCTGGGCCTGGGCGACAGCGACGTCATTCGGACCGAAACCGCCTATGGCGCCTATCTCGCGGGCCGTCACGCGGCCGCGCAGAACGACAGCGACACGGCGGCGGCCTATTTCGACCGAGCGCTGAAGGCCGCGCCGACCGACCCGGTCGTGCTGCAACGGGCCTTCACCTCCTCGCTCGTCGCCGCCGACGAGGGCCGGGCGGTAAGGCTGGCGCGCAAACTCGTGGCGCAGACGCCGGACGACCGGCTCGCCGGCCTCGTGCTGGCGCTGGACGCGGTGAAGCGCGGCAATTACGACGCCCAGGCCGTGAAGGACGCACAATCCGAAAAGGGCCCCTTCAGCGCATTGGTCGGCACGTTCACCGGCGCATGGGCCGAAGCCGGCAAGGGCGACAAGGACGCGGCGCTGGAAAAGCTCGCCGCTTTCGAGGGGCGCACGGCCTACGACCTTTTCCGCACCTTTCACAAGGCGTTGATCCTCGACTATCTCGGCGATGCGAAAGGGGCGAGCGACGCCTTCGCAGAGGCGATGACGGCGACGGGCGGCGGCTCGCTCCGCGTCGTCCAGGCCTATGCCTCTTTCCTGCAGCGCAACGGCCATGCCGAGGACGCGGCAACGCTATTCGGGCAGTTCCAGAAACTCGCACCCGACAACCCGCTGGTGGCCGACGCGGTGCGCCGCCTCGCAGCGGGCAAGGCCCTGCCGCGCGTGGCGGCGACGCCCGCCGCCGGTGTGGCCGAAGTGCTTTACGGTCTCGGCAGCGCGCTCGACCAGGGCGCGACGCGCCAGCTCGCGCAGCTCTATATCCATCTGGCGCTTTTCATGAAGCCGGATTTCGACGTGGCGCGCACCGTGCTGGGCGGACTTTACGAAGACCAGGAGCGCTGGCAGATCGCCATCGATCAGTATTCGGAGGTTTCCGAGGATTCCGCGCTCTATCTGTCCGCGCGGATCCAGACCGGCGTCGACCTCAATAGGCTCGGCAAGGAAGAGGAGGCGGTGTCTCTGCTGCGGAGCCTCGTCGAAGACTATCCCCAGGAAATGGATCCGCTGGTGGCGCTGGGCGACATCTATCGCAGCAAGGAAGACTACGCCAAAGCCGAAGCCGAATATGAAAAGGCGATCGCCCTGGTGAAGACGCCGTCCCGTTCGGACTGGACGCTCTATTACGCACGCGGCATCTGCAACGAGCGGCTGGGCAATTGGGACCAGGCGGAGAAGGACCTCAAGCTGGCGCTGAAACTCTCCGACGGCAATGCGCTGGTACTCAACTATCTGGGCTATTCCTGGGTGGAGAAGGGGACGCATCTGAGCGAAGCCT
>CAYSVF010000605.1:0-1745 GCA_964434415.1 uncultured Parvibaculum sp. | reverse complement strand
ATCCTTGACCGACTGGCCCGGGTTCAGGAACTCGGCCTTGCCGAGAATTTCACAGCCGGTTTCCTCGGAGGCCTTTTTCAGCCGGAGGAGCGGTGTGTTGCCGATCGCGTCGGCGAGGCCGTTTTTGATGTCCATCGGGCGTTTCTTGATGTTCGTTGCAAAATATTCGTTGAGGGGAACATACGGAGCGGGGGCGGCCACTTCAAGTAAGGCGCGCGGGAAAAGCCCTCACTTCAGCCGGTCGAGATTCAACGCAACCCATTGAATCATAAGGGCTGTCTTTGCGTCGCGGATGCGGCCGTCATTGATGGCGGCCAATGCATCGGCAAGCGGCACCGCAACGGCCCTGATATCCTCATGCTCATGGTCGAGGCCGTGGATACCGCCGACCGCGGAGAGATCCGCCCTGGCCGCGAATATATAGGAGCGCTCGCCATAGCCGCCGGGCGAGGACCAGAAGGGGCCGATCAGGACAGGATCCTGAATCAGGCAGTTCGCCTCTTCCTTCGCTTCGCGGATGGCGACGTCGGCAGGCATTTCGCCGGGGTCGATGATCCCGGCAATCGCCTCGAACAGCCAGGTCGCCTCATCATGGACCAGCCCGCAAGGCCGGAACTGTTCGACAAGCAGAACGGCGTCTAGCTTGGGATCATAGGGAAGAACGCAGGTGACTTCGCCGATGGTGTAGACGTCGCGTGTAACGACATCGGACCAGCTGCCTTCATACCGACGGTGGCGGAAGGTGAAGCGCTCCAGCTTGCCCCATCCCTGTCCGATGGTTTCGCGCGATTGCAGATCGACATCGTCGAGGGTGCGGGGACTGGGCGTCAGGCGTTTTTCCATCGGGGACGACTCGCTTCGGCGGGGATTATGCCGTCACGGTAGCAGCCGATGGCGGCGGGCCAAAGCGGTTCAGGCCTTGGCGGGCCTTGCGAGCGTCACCTGCGTCACGTCGATATTGCCGGTGCGGAATCCCGCTTCGCAGTAGCTGAGATAGAACTCCCACATGCGGCGGAACCTGTCGTCGAACCCCATGGGCTGAATTTCCGGCCACGCGCCCTGGAAGCGCTCACGCCATTGTTTCAGCGTCTCCGCATAGTCGAGACCGAAGTTGAAATTGCCGACCCATGTCAGGCCTGCCCTGGTCACCTGGTCGCGCAAGGCAGAGGGCGAGGGGAGCATGCCGCCGGGAAAGATGTAGCGCTGAATGAAGTCGGCGCGCCTGCGATAGGTGGTGAAGGAGACATCGTTGATGGTGATGATTTGCAGGCCGGCCACGCCGCCGGGCTTCAGGCAGCGATGCAGCGTGTCGAAATAGGAGGGCCAGTATTGTTCGCCGACCGCTTCGAACATTTCGATGGAGGCGACGCGGTCGTATTTTTCCTCGACGTCCCGGTAGTCCTGATACCGGATCTCCACGCGGTCGCTCAGGCCTGCCTTTTCCATTCGCTCGCGGGCGAAGGCGAGTTGTTCCTTGCTGATCGTGATGCCGGTGACACGACAGCCGATTTCCCGGGCGGCGAATTCGGCAAAGCCGCCCCAGCCGCAGCCGATCTCCAGAAGCTCGTGTTCAGGCTTCAGATCGATCCGCTCGGCGAGCATGCGGTATTTGTTTTCCTGCGCTTCCGGCAGGGGTTGGTCGGGATGTGCGAAATGCGCCGAGGAATAGGTCATGCTCGGATCCAGCCAGCGGCGATAGAAATGGTTTCCGAGATCGTAGTGATATTCGATGTTGCGCTTGGAGC
>CAYSVF010000604.1:0-1771 GCA_964434415.1 uncultured Parvibaculum sp. | reverse complement strand
GGACAGGGTAGATTGATTGCGACTGGGGGCAATCAGTCGAGAGGTCAGAAGTGTCAGTACAGATTTCCCGCCGGGGACTTATCGGCGGTCTAGCGGCGTTGTCGACCATGGCGGCGGTGGAACCGGCAAGTGCGGCGTTGCGGCTGCCGATGGCGCGTCCGTCCGGTCTGGTAAACTCGTTGCCGGAGTCCGCTCCCGAAGCCGATCTTCTCGCCGCGGCGGGCGATGCGCGCACACTCCGTCTCTTCAATTCGCATACCGGCGAGCTCGCTTAAATCACCTATTGTGGGGATTTCTAATATGAGCCCGAGGGGTTGGCGGAGATCGATCACATCCTGCGGGACCATCGCGCCGACGAAGTCCATCGGATGGCGCCGGACCTGCTGGATCTGATGTACGCGATGCAGCTGAAGCTCGACACCAGCGAGGAACTCAACATCATTTCGGGGTACCGCTCGCCGCAGACGAATGCGGCGCTGCGCGCCAAGAGCAAGGGTGTGGCCAAGCGCTCCTACCACATGAAAGGCATGGCGGTGGATATCCGGGTACCGAACCGCAATGTCGGCAAGGTCTATGATGCGGCGATGGATTTGCGCGTCGGTGGCGTCGGCTATTACCCGCGCTCCGATTTCGTGCATATCGATGTCGGCCCGGTACGACGATGGGGCGCCGCGCGCCACGTCTGATATTCCGGAGAAGACGACAGGAAAGCCGGCTCTGCGCGACATGCGGCGTCGGTCTGCATTCCGGAAAAATTTTTAGAAATCGCGGGCATCAAATCGTCGCGGCATTGCCCGATCCTCGCCGGATTTTCGTCCCGATCGACAACCACCTTCTGGTCTCAAGCGCTTCCGCAGGAAACGCAGAAACGATCATGAGGAGAGTCGATATGCGTTCGCTCAGGAAAATTCTTGTCGCCGGTACGGCGCTGGCCCTGGTAGCGGCGCCCGCTCTTGCCGATCCGGTCAGCACCACGCCCGACGGCTCGGGCGTGGATGCCTCGGGAGGCATGACGGCCGGTTCCGGTATGGAATCGGGTGCCGAAACCCCGATGAATAGCGGTCCGGCCGGCGCGGCCGTTCCGGAAGAAACGCCCGATGCGTCGAAGCCGATGCAAGACGGTATGACTACCATCGCCGGAATGGAGGAACGCCTGGCCGCCAAGGGTTATACCGACATCAAGCAGGTCGATACGGATGATGAAGACGAAATCGTCTTCAATGCGACAGGTCCCGACGGCAAGGATGTCTCGGTGACCATGGACGCCACGACCGGCGCCATGATGGGCGAAGGCGAGCCCCGCTAGAGCTGCTTTTGCCGATGAGCGGGCCGCGACCGCCCGCGTGGCGGTCGCGGCTTGAAGATCATGCGAACGCCTGGATGCCCGTCTGTTCGCGGCCGAGGATCAGCGCATGGACGTCATGCGTACCCTCATAGGTGTTCACTGCTTCGAGATTCATCACGTGACGGATCACGTGATATTCGTCGGAAACGCCATTGCCGCCATGCATGTCGCGTGCGACGCGGGCGATATCCAGCGCCTTGCCGCAATTGTTCCGCTTCATGAGCGAGATCGCCGCGGGCGCGGCCTTGTTCTCGTCGAAGAGACGGCCGAGCTGCAGGCAGCCCTGCAGGCCGAGCGTGATTTCAGTCTGCATGTCGGCGAGCTTTTTCTGGACGAGCTGGTTCGCGGCCAGCGGGCGGCCGAACTGCGTCCGGTCGAGCGTATATTGCCGCGCTGCGTGCCAGCAGAATTCAGCGGCCCCCATTG
>CAYSVF010000603.1:0-1810 GCA_964434415.1 uncultured Parvibaculum sp. | reverse complement strand
GCGGCGAGGTGGCGGCGACCTTGACCGCCGATGTCGAGCTGCTGGACGAGTTCACGCGCGAGATGAAACCGATGCCCGCCAAGGCAAAGGAAAAGGCCAATGCGCTTCTGATCGAAATGCCCGCCCATGGCGCGGCGCGAGGCCTTGAGCTTTACGAACCGCGTCCCACCCCGTCGCTGGCGGACGCGGACGGGATGGGCATGGTACACACCTATCAGGGCGAGGTGCAGGCACAGCAATGCGACACGCAAGGGCGGCTTTCGACACGCCACTTCATGGGGATCGTATCGGACTCCATTCCGAACCTGCTCGCCCAGACGCGGGGCGACGACCGCTCGAAGACGCCGAGCGTCGGCGGGGCGGCGCTCGAATACCGCTTCATCTATCGCGGGCATCCCGCAGCGGGGGACGTGCTGGCGCTGAGGAGCGGGCTCAAGGAAGTCGGCAACAAGACCTATACCTGGTGCCACTGGCTGTTCGACGTCGAGAACGGCAAGGCGGTGGCCACCGCGGAGGCCGTCGCCATCGCGCTCGACCTCGAAACACGTAAAGCCATTCCCATTCCGGACGAGATGCGGGCGCAGCTTGAAGGGCTGGTGATCGACGGGCTGGGCGTCTGAGGCTCAGGCGTTCCCTTTTCGCGGGCGGCGGGCCTGAATGACGAGGCCGCGTTCACCCGCCAGACGCTGGATGGTCTTGAGCCCGCGCGCCAGCGGATAGAGCTTTTCCATGTCGCCCTGCTTGCGCGCCTGCGACGCCGCGCTGCGCGTGACCTCGTAAAGCCGCATCAGCTCGTGCCCGTCCATCAGGCGCAGCGCCGCCTCCTTGGCGGGGCGGTCCGGATCGCGCTCGGGGAAGACCAGCGGCTTTACCTGATGAGTACTCACGGATGCCGCCGCCTCAGATATCGTCCGACTGCGGCGCGGGGGCGGAGGGCTCGTCCATATTCCGCATACGGTCGCGGAAGTCGCGCGCCAATTCGGTAAATCGATCCATGAACGACCCGAAAAAGGAGAAGGCCTTGTCGAGCTCTTCCTCACTGGGCAGTTCGGCCTCGGCCCCCTTGTCGTCCAGCCGCTTGCGCAGATCGGCATTCCTGTCTTCCAGCTCGCCGAGACGCTTTTCATAGGCTTTGCGTTCGTCCGGTACGAGCTGGCAGACCCAGGCCCCCTGAATTTCACGGCAATGGGACATTTCACCGGTCTGCCGGTCGAGGCGAAGGAAGCCGCCATCGACGCGCTCCATCTCGTAGCGCGGGGCGCTTTCCGGCTCCGTCGCGAGCGCAGGCGCAGCGGCACACATCGCCAGAAGCGATATGAGACCTGCCCCTCCAAATCGGATTGCGCCTGCCATGGAGCGTTCCTTACGCGGCTGAGTTCAGCGAGTACGGAATGATAGGAGAGCCGTCAGCCCGCCGCAATGCGCGCCTGAAGGTCGAGCGCTTCGCGGCGGATCGTCTCGGGAAATTCCATGGGAATGAAATGCGAGGCCCGGCCGATGCGCAGGATGGTCGCCTGCGGATCATGCGCGGCCAGAAGGGCTGGCGCCGGTGCGCGACAGGTGCTGCCGGGCCCGGCATAGATGAGAGTGAACGGCGCTTCAAGCCGCGCAATGGGCGAGATGCTGTCATGCCCTTGCGCGCGAAAATTGGCCGCCTCCCAGGCGGGCTTGCAGGCAAGTTCCAGTGTGCCGTCGGGCCGCGCAACCGTGCCGCCCTCGATATAATCGGCGATCACCTCCTGCGGCCAGGTGCGGACCGAGGTGGAGCAGGACCACGAACAGGCCACCTACGCCCCGAAGGTGAGCCGCG
>CAYSVF010000602.1:0-1811 GCA_964434415.1 uncultured Parvibaculum sp. | reverse complement strand
GTGAAAACCAGCCCCCAGAAGCCGGGTACTCGCAGCCGTGCCGCAAAGCGTGATCCGGAGACCCAACCAGCTCCCAGAAGGAAGCGTCTGTCACGTGCGGAGCGCGCTCCGGAGGCCCGCGCCGAAATCCTCGGCGCGGCCGCGGATGTGGTCGGAAAGGTCGGCTACGCCAATGCCACTGTCGACAAGATCGTATCTGCGGCCGGCATGGCGCAGGGCACCTTCTATCTCTACTTCAAATCACGGCAGGAACTGTTTGACGAACTGCTGCCGTATGCCGGAACGGAGATGGTGGACTTCATCGCCGAACGGGTTCATGGATCACGCAACATCCATGAGCTGGAAGCTCGCGGCATGAAAGCGTTTCTGGAGTACATGAGGCGCAATCCCGGCTTCAGCCGCATCATCAACGAAGCCGAAGCGGCGGCTCCCAAGGCATATCTGAAGCATCTCAGGCTGCTCAGTGCCCGTTATGTCCATGCGCTGAAGGAGAGCCGCGCCAGCGGCGAGATCAGGGCTTTCGCCGACGAGGAGTTGGAAGCCATCGCCTACATGCTCATGTCCTGCAGGCATTACCTGCACCTGCGCTACATGAAGATGCGCGCGAACGACATGTCCCTCGAACACGTGATCGACGTTTACAGTCGGTTTCTTCGCCACGGGCTGAAGTAGGCGCTCGGCAACAGGGGCGCCCGGTCAACGAGCGCGCGGCGCCGGCACGGACCCTCGCCGGCCAGCCGCGCCGTCACCACCAGCCCGAGGTACTGGATTGCCGATGGGGCCGGATCCGTTGGGCGGGTGCACGCATATTTGTGACTATACAGTCATTGACTGTTGACTCATTCAACAATGAAATCTACGATCTCCATGCCGCCGCCGATGCGCCCCGCCCTGTCGGCCGGCACATTTCCCCAGGAGAACCGCATGGATTTCAGCCACTACAAGACACTCGCCATGAGCCGCAGAGGACGCGTGCTCGAAGTCGAGTTGAACGCCCCCGAGCGCCTCAACCCGATCGGCAAGGACATGCACGCCGAACTGGCATGCCTGTTCACGGACATCAACGACGATCCGGATACCGACATCGTCGTCCTGACCGGCGCTGGAAGGGCCTTCTCGGCCGGTGGCGATCTCGACTTCATGCAGGTGCTGATCGATCGGCCCGACGCTTTTGCGCAGGTCGCGCGGGAAGGCAAGCAGATCGTGAGTTCCCTGCTCGAATGCGAAAAGCCCGTGATCGCCAAGGTCAACGGCAATGCCACCGGCCTGGGCGCGACGATCGCACTGTTCTGCGATGTCATCTTCGCCTCCGACAAGGCCCGGATCGGAGACCCGCACGTGTTGGTCGGGCTGACAGCCGGCGATGGCGGCGCCGCGATCTGGCCACAGCTCATCGGCTTTGCGCGTGCCAAGGAGTACCTGATGACGGGCGAGCTTATTCCAGCGGCGAAGGCTGCCGAAATCGGCCTGATCAATCATTGCGTGCCGGATGAGGAACTGGACGCCCGCGTGGACGCCTTCGCCGACCGCCTCGCCTCCGGTGCGACGCTGGCAATCCGCTGGACGAAGCAGTCGGTCAATCTCGCCCTCAAACCCATCGTCCACGCCGTCATGGACGCGTCGCTTGCCTACGAGGCGCTTTCCAACGCCACGCAGGATCATGCCGAAGCGGTTCGTGCGTTTCGCGAGAAACGCCCGCCTCGGTTCCGCGGCCATTAGCGCTCGGGAATACCCTCGTTCACGGAGCCTGCCGCATGAACCCGGTAGTTTCGAAACGCCGAGACGCCCACGGGGTCGAAGTCCCCGGCACC
>CAYSVF010000601.1:0-1814 GCA_964434415.1 uncultured Parvibaculum sp. | reverse complement strand
AAAGGATCCCGACCGCAAAAGCCGTATCCAGGTGTTTTCACCCGAAGGCGAGTTCATCGAACAGTGGGATCATCTGAACCCGCTCACTGTCGCTGTCTATGGCGACCGGCTCTATGCCAGCGACAACATGAGCGACCTCGTGGTCTATGACGCGCACACCATGGAAGAGCTTGAGCGGCACGAGAAGCTTGCGATCTACATCCACCAGATGGCGGTGGACCAGTACGGCGATATCTACACCGCGACCGTCTATCCCGAACACGCGGGCGAAAGCCGCGGACCGGCGGGGCCGTGTAACCGCCGCTGGACGCGGGACGGGGCCTGACCCGCAACTAGATAGCGGCGTCCGCGTTGATCCGCGGCGCGGCGGGTGGCAGTCTGTCGGGAATTTCCGCGTGGAGTTTCCGATGCGCTGTTTGATTTGTGCAGTATTTCTGATCGTCTTCGCCGGTCCCGTCTGGAGCATGGACGAGGAAAAAGGCCGGCAGTTCAACGAAGCCTATCGCGCCTATAACGAGGCCTATGATGAAGGCCGGTACGAGGACGCTATCCCCCACGCCAAGACGTCCTTGACCCTGGCCGAGGACCTGCTGGCGAACCGGCCCGACCAGATCGCGCTGATGACCTTCAACCTGGGGCATCTCTACTTCAAGGCCAGAAAGATTGAAGAGGCGGTGCCGTGGCTCGAGCTCGCCGTGGATCGCTACAAGTCGGCATTTGGTCCGGATGACATGCAGTTGGCTGAACCGCTGCTCACATTGGGTGAAGCCTACCAGTACGATCATTCAGCCTTCCGGGTGTGGTCCCCGCACAGGTTGTTCGAGGATGTTCTCGATCTGACAGAACGCCACTACGGCAAGAACCATCCGAACCTCTCCGAGCCGCTCCGGCGGTTGGCCCTGGATGCCACCTACAGAGGAAACGGGCGTGCGGCCGAAAGATACCTGGAGCGTGCCCTGTCTGTTACTGGCAGCGCCGGTCCCGAGTATGCGGGTGAGCATGCGCGCAATCTGTTCGAGTTCGCCAAGCTGCAGATGGCGAAGGACCACAACAAAGAGGCGCGCAAACACATGCTTGCTGCGATTGGCGCTCTTGAATCCCTGGACCCCCGGCCTCTGGAACTTCTCCTGACAGCGCACGCCGCCATGATCGAAATTTATGAGCGCCTCGAAGAAGGTAACAAGGCGACATACCATGTTCAGTACATTGCAAAAGCGGCGCCCGGGATTGAAACGGAAGAACCCGAATCGCTTTTTCGGAAAGTGCCGGATTACCCTTACGTAGCCCGGAAAAAGTGTGCTGCCGGCAGCGTGGAGTTCCGCTTCACAATTGACCGCGAGGGACGGGCGAGGGACGTTGAAGTCACTGGCGGCGAAAATGTTGCCCTCTTCAAGGACGCCGGCATCGAAGCCTTAAAGAGGTCCAGATTCAAACCCAAGGTTGTGGACGGAGAGGTGGTTGAGGCTCCCAACCAGGAGACCAGTATGGCCTGGGGGCTGGCAAGTCGCTCGCCTGGCGCGCTTCACAGCAAGACCTGCCGAATTCCCTAGCGGCTCACAGCGAATTCTCCCTAAAGCGGCACCAGCTTGCCGTTGCGCATGTTGGGCGGGCCGAGCAGGGCCGATGCCGTCTCGCGATAGGCGGGAAAGTCGCCGAGGATGATGATCCAGCAATAGACGCACGCGGTGCCGTCGACGTCCATGCTGAAGGGCGAGAAGCCCAGGTGCATGATCGACCAGTTGTCCTTGCCGCGGCCGGGCAGGTTCTCGCCGACGAAGTCGAGGAACTGGCCATATTGATCGAGGCTCACCAAT
>CAYSVF010000600.1:0-1819 GCA_964434415.1 uncultured Parvibaculum sp. | reverse complement strand
GCCTGAGCCGCTCTGGCAGGCGCTTCGGCCGGGTTTGCGGGCGCGGGCTTTGCGAGTTCGAGGTCAGGGGTCGGCTTTTCCGCCTTGGCGGCCGGTTTCGGCGCTGCGGGCGTCTCGGGCGCTGCGGCGGCCAATGCCGGGTCGAGGGCCGGGCTGCTCGTCTCTTCCGTCGCCGAACTGCGCAGCGGCGCCACCTCGATATCGGCCGGGTTTTCGGCAGATGCCGCTGGCGTTTCGGGGGTCGCATCGGCTACGGACGGCACGGTCTCAACCGCCACGGCGGGCTCATTGGCCTCAATGGCGTCCTTGGGTGCGGCCTCGGATACAGCCTGCTGGGAGCCCGACGCCGCATCGGTTTCCTGCGGCAGCACAGGCGCGGTCCCGCGGTCGCTGCCATTGAACATCAGCGCGAGCAGGACGCCGCCCAAAAGCGCGACGCCGATAAAAGCCCCGGCGATAAGCTTCGTCCGGCTGCCGGTCTCGTTGTCTTCCGGGGTATAGATGATCTCCGGCTCGGGCGGGCTTGGCCGCGCGCCGTCATCCTCATTGGCCATCTCGTCCGAGCTCCCGCTTTCCTCCGGTTCTTCCGGGGACAGCGTAGAGGAAACCTGGCCCCTGACGCCAATGCCTTCCAGATGGGGCTGGCGTCCGGGCAGGATTGAAATATCCGCGCCTTGAGGCCCCTCGTCGTTGACGGGCTTCAGGTCGGAGGGTCGTGCTTCTCCCTTGCGTGCCAGCAGTTCGCCGGTCAGAGAAGCGGGCTTTTTTGCCATCTCAGGCAGCTCCCCTCAATGCATCGCCAAAGGCCGACGCGGCGGATTTGAGAGGCGATGTCTCTCTGCCGGCCAGCCGGTCTGCGAGGAAGGTCCAGAGCCCGGCGATTTCGTCGGGGGATTTGGTGTTGGAGCCGATCTCTCGCACGGTTCGACCATCGATCATAGAAGAAGCGAAATCGATTCGCTGATGGATAATCGACGGGGCGACGGCGCCATGCTGGGAAAGCGCGATCACCGCCTCGGTGGTGATGCGGGCCCGCGGGCTCGCGCCATTGAGCGTGAAGGCGAGCGGTTTGCCCAGTTCTTCGCAGATCTGGACGGTGGCGCCCGCGGCGCGCAGATCATGAGGGCTCGGCCGGGTCGGGATCACGACGAGGTCGGCTTGCTCGATCACATGATGAATGGTCGCGGTGATGGCCGGCGGCGTGTCGATGACGACAAGCTCGATGCCGCCAAGCCGCAGCTTTTCCAGGTCGGAGGCGAGACCTTCGCTGGAGGGGCTGACGAAGAAGGGGCGTTCAGCCTCACGGGCATTCCACCATTGCGACAGGCTGCCTTGCGGATCGGTGTCGATAAGGGCGACCGGCCCTGCTCCCTGATACTCGGCTTCAACGGCAATGTGACCGGCAAGCGTGGTCTTGCCCGATCCGCCTTTCTGCGACGCAAACGCAATGACATGCATGGGTGTGGTCCTGTCCCCTCGATCCCGCGGCCCTCTGAAGCAGAGGCCGGCAGGAAAAAATCAAAGCCCGCCTTGCGAGAGCGCCTGTCTCGGCGCTCGGCAATGCGCACAACCCGGATCTGTCCGTAATTTTTTGAAGGCGCGAATCGGCCTCTGATTCGAGCGTAATGTGTGTCTCGAATTGGCTCAATATCTGGCGTGTAAAAACACGCCTTCCACTACAAAAAGTATGTCCGGGTGGATTTAGTTGTAGGAATTCAACATCAATCCGGTGCGAATTCCGCACAGACTTTGAGCATTGCGCCCGTCAGTTGGGCGAGGTCGTCTTCGCCGATGGTGAAGGGCGGCGTGGTGTAGACGA
>CAYSVF010000599.1:0-1824 GCA_964434415.1 uncultured Parvibaculum sp. | reverse complement strand
CAGCAAGGGAGGATCACGATGACGAAACTCAAAGGGCAGTGCCTGTGCGGCCAGTTCTCCTATGAGAGCAGCGCCGAGCCTGTGGCGACCATGGTTTGCCATTGCAAGTACTGCCAGCGCCAGAGCGGCGCGGCCTTTTCCGTCAATGTCATCGTCCCGGCGGATTCGCTGACGACGAAGGGCGAGCTGAAGCGCTTCGACGACAAGGCCGATAGCGGCAATATCGTGGTGCGCGAATTCTGCGCGGAATGCGGCTCGCCGGTCTTCTCCCGGCCCTCGATCAATGAGGCGATAGCAATCATCAAGGCGGGTACGCTCGACGATACCTCCATGGTGAAGCCCGGTGCGGAGGTCTGGTGCGACAGCAAGCAGGACTGGGTGGCGCCCATCGCGGACGCGCGTTTCCCCCAAAATCCGTCCTGATTTCACCGCACCAAAGGAGATATTCCGATGACGGATCATGTCCGTGGGAAGACGATTGTCGTCACCGGCGCGGCGGGCGGCTTCGGCAGGCTCGTCGCCCGGAAGGCGGCGGCGCGCGGCGCCAATCTCGTGTGCGGCGATGTGAACGAGGAAGGGCTCGCCGAAACGGTGAAGCTCATTGCCGAAGCAGGCGGCACTGCATCGGCGAAAACGACCGACGTCACCGATCTGGCCGCCATGAAGGCGCTGGTCTCCCATGCGGTGAACACGCATGGCGAAATCGACGTGATGATCAACAATGCGGGCGTCATGCCGCTGGCCTTCTTTGCCGATCATGAGGCGGCCGCGGCCGCATGGGGCAAATGCATCGACATCAACATCAAGGGCGTGATGAACGGCATCATCGCCGCCTATGATCCGATGATGGCGCAGGGCCGCGGCCATGTGATCAACATCTCGTCGATCTACGGCAATTTCCCTGTGCTCGGCGCGGCCGTTTACGGCGCGTCGAAATCGGCGGTGAACTTCCTGTCGGAATCGCTGCGCGTGGAAGCGGCGGGCAAGATCAAGGTGACGATCATCAAGCCGACCGGCGTGCCCGCGACAGGCCTTTCCGGCGGCGTGGTGAACCCGGAAGCCGTGGCGGGCATTCTCGGCCAGAACACGGTGACCTATACCGAGAGCATGATGGCGATCCTCGAGGGCCAGGTGCAGGACGACCGGGTGAACCCGGACAGCACGGCCTATGCGGTGCTCGATCCCGGCTATATCGCCGATGCCGTCATCACCGCCATCGACACGCCCTGGGGCGTGTCGATGGGCGACATCACGGTGCGCGCCGCAGGCGACGGATACATTCTTTGATATGGCAGGAGGGACGGCGATGGCGCAGAAGCTGAAGCAGCATGAAAAGGTGGGCGAGGAATTCCTGTCGGCGGACACGACCCCGCCCGACGCGACGCATCGCTTTCCCTTTCCCGCCGACATGGTCTGGGCGGCCCTTCTCGATGCGAAGGCGTGGACGGAATGGCTGCCGCTCACCGGCGTGACATGGACGAGCCCGGAGCCCTTCGGCGTCGGCACCACGCGCATCGTGGAAGCGGGCAAGGCGGCCATCGAGGAAAGTTTCTACGCCTGGGAAGAGGGTCGCCGCATGGCCTTCCGCTTCGATCGCAGCCCGCTGCCCATCAAGGCCGGCGCGGAGGATTACCGCGTAGTCGACACCGCCGATGGCTGCGAGCTGCAATGGTGGGGCAAGGCGAAAGCCGTCTTCCCGCTCGGTTGGCTCGTCACCCGCCAGCTCCGCTCCGGTCTGAAAAAAGGCATGCCCGAGCTGGAGGCCCTGATCGCGAAGGACCCGGAGCGGTTCAAACGGGGGTGATGGGGGGCAAATGGCGCACC
>CAYSVF010000598.1:0-1826 GCA_964434415.1 uncultured Parvibaculum sp. | reverse complement strand
AGCAAGGCGCGTATCAACGCCTATGACGAGCTGCTGGCCGAAGCCGGCCGCGCGCAGGAAGGCCGTGCCCAGATCATCATTCCGCCGGGGCCGCGTCTCGGCGGTACGGTCATCGAGGCCGACCATCTGAAAAAGGGCTTCGGCGACCGCCTGCTGATCGACGATCTCTCCTTCCAGCTGCCGCCCGGCGGCATTGTCGGCGTTATCGGTCCGAACGGCGCGGGTAAGTCCACGCTCTTCAAGATGCTGACGGGGCAGGAAAAGCCCGATGAGGGCGCGCTCAAGATCGGCGAGACGGTGACGCTCGGCTATGTCGACCAGAGCCGCGACGATCTCGACCCCAACAAGACCGTGTGGGAGGAAATCTCCGGCGGCACGGACATCATCGAACTCGGCAAGACGACGATGAACAGCCGCGCCTATGTGGGCGCCTTCAACTTCCGCGGCGGCGACCAGCAGAAGAAGGTCGGGCTTCTCTCGGGCGGTGAGCGCAACCGCGTGCATCTGGCCAAGATGCTGAAGTCCGGCGGCAATCTGCTGCTGCTCGACGAACCGACCAACGATCTCGATGTGGATACGCTGCGCGCGCTGGAAGATGCGCTGGTGAATTTCGCCGGTTGCGCCGTGGTCATCTCGCATGACCGCTGGTTCCTCGACCGCATCGCCACCCACATGCTGGCCTTCGAGGGCGACAGCCATGTGGAATGGTTCGAAGGCAATTACGCGGATTACGAAGAAGACCGCAAACGCCGCCTCGGCCCGGAAGCGGAAGTGCCGCACCGCATCAAATACAAGCGCTTCAGCCGCTAGGGGCGAGCACTTCGAAAAAAAATGCGTCATGGCCCGGCTTGTCCGGGCCATCCACGTCTTTTTCGCGGTGACGTCTTTTTCGTGGCGAGGTCGTGGATGCCCGGCATGAAGCGGGGCATGACGGTTTGGGCATGGCGGTTCCGCGGGACCGCATCCGGCTCGATCAGCCCTCGTTCTGCGCACCGATGTCGATGAAGAGGTCCGCGCCGCCATTCTCGAAATGGAAGCGGCCGTCCGGGTCGTGCCGCAAATCTTCGTGGAGGCCTTCCGCGATCCCGATCACGAAGTGCTTCCCGTCCGCTTCCGACATCATCGGAAACTGGGTGAGGGCGATGTCCTGACAGAAGCCGCTTCGGTGGACGAGGGTTTTCTGGACCCAACGTCCGCGCGGCGGTTCGAACAGGCTGAAGAGCGAGGCGCCGGAGGTGGGCCGACGCTCTGCGGAAACATAGTCGATATAGTTCTCGCCCGTCAGGTTCAGCCCCAATCCGCCGCGGACCCTCTCGCCGACGAGGCGGATGATCAGCCGGTTTTCGGTTCCCGCATTGAGTTCCAGCAGATAGATGATCGGCAGGAAGGCGGCGAAGCGCTCCGGGCGGAACTGCGCCTTGTCCGGAATGGAGCCGGTCTTCTCGATGGCTTCCCAGGCCCGCTGAAAGGCGAGGCTGGTCGGCGAGCGCCCGGCGTCCGGGCTGATGCCGCTATTCGGATTTTTGAAGACTGCCGTCACCTGCGGATCCCGTCGCGCATTGCTTCTTTACGGGCGGCATTCTTTTTCCCCGGCCTTTAACGGGAAATGAATCGATATCGTTAAGATTTGTCCCGTTCTCGATTTTTCGTGTCGCGGGGCAAACAAAAACGGCGCGGGGGTATCCCGCGCCGTTTTGCCTTGGAAGCTTGAAAGGCGGTCAGTTCGCCTTGTTCTTGCCGTCCGTCATGGCGGCGTCGACCTGGCCCTTTTCGGCCTGGCCGATCTTCGTTTTCAGGTGATCGAGCAGGGCGGAGAAGTCGCCATT
>CAYSVF010000597.1:0-1828 GCA_964434415.1 uncultured Parvibaculum sp. | reverse complement strand
CAGAAGCATCGTTCGCGAGATCGCCCCGCGCCATGTCACGGTCGTGGTCGTAACGGTGGAGGCCTTCGTGCAGTTCAGTAACGAAAGCCCCCACCTGCTCGGGTCGGTTTACCCCGAGGTTGCAAATGGGAATAGCCGGCGTCTCCCCGGCTGAGCGAGGACGGGCGGGAGCACTGTCATGTTGCCCCTTGCTGGCTTCCGCCCGTCTGGTCATGCGGCCCTCCGAAGGTCAGCCGCGATGTGGTTTGCGCGAAACACAGCCTCGGCAAATCCCCTGGGCGTGGCCGATCGGGTATTGCCGCGGTCTTCGGATGGAGTTGCCCTGTGAATGCGGTCATCCGGTTCGACACCGACCAGATCCGACGCAATGAAAGGCTCCGGCATCACGAAGCCGTTTCCGGTCCACAGGCAGGTTTTCTTGGTGTAGTGGTCTTCCCGGCACCAGCCGGTGAACTGCCAGGGATGGAAGTAGTGGTCGGGCTTCCCGATATGAGGGATGCTGGAAAGCATCGAGACGGGATGCTCGACGCAGTACCGGGCGCCGCTCCATGCAGCCACCATGCGGCAGGATTCGAAAACCTCCAGCGCGTCGCGAAGCATGGACCCGCCCTTTATGGCGAAGTCTCTCGCCCCGGATACGGCGTCATGGGTGCAGAACGGGAAGGCCGCGACAAAGGCGATGTCCAGCCCTTCCGGCGGCCGCCAGGAGCGCACATCGCCCCACACATAGTGGATATTGCCTTCGATACGTTCGCGGCGGATGGAGTGCTGGATGTCGACGCACCAGCATTCGTATCCGGCGCGGGCCCAGGGCTTGACCATGTTGCCGGTCAGATCACAAAGGGAGATGACGGCCTTCACTGGCCGCCTCCGAACGCCCGGATCAGGGCGAGGACAGAAGATCCGATAACGCCAAGAACACCGACCAGCATGAGACCCGCCAGAAAGGCGATCAGGGCTGCGTCAATGATGGTTGGCGGAGGGGGGAAGGACATGTTAGCGGTCCCTTCTCAGGAACTCGGGAATGTCCGGCATTTCGGGCTTGGTGCGTTCGAGCGCCTTGCCCCAGCGTTCGATCGGCGGCAGGTAACAGGTGCGGGTTGTTCGGACTTCCTCGATCGGCTCCGGCTCCGGTTCGGCTCCGGTTGGGGTACTGTCTGGCTCCGGTGCTTCCTCACGCGCGTCGCGCGCATGCGTAGCATCATCCATGCCACCAAGCGCTGCGAGGTACATTTCCACCAGCGCCTCGTGTTCTTCCTGCTTGGGCGTGGTCGGCTCGTCGTCCTTCACCTTCTGGCGAAAAGCGGCGCGCATGGCCTTGGTGTCAAAGCCGTTCGACTTGGCCTCCTGGAACAGTTCCTTGCTATCCTCGGACAGTTCTGCCTTGGCAGTCTCGATGCGCTGCCAGCGGTCGAAATAGGAACGAACAACGGTCGGCGTGTTTTCCATCTACCCACGCTCCTGAGAGAAAGAGGCCGGGCGCCAATGAGTGGGACCGCCAGCGCTTTCCCGCCATGTGAAGTTCTTGCCCTCAGAAACCCAAAGGCCGACTACGCCGGGAGCGAAGATTTCATTGCGCCCCTCGGGGTCCCAAAACATGCGATAGTTTTCCTCGTCATCGCCGATGGTGATGACCGTTCCGTCGCGCGGCGCGGTGTCGATTGGCTGCCATTTGGACATTCAGTGGACCTCTTGAGAGAAAGAGGCCGGGGCAGTGAATCCCAATCCCGCTGTCCCGGCCAGTTGGACCGCTCGGGAGGTTGCGGCATCTCGGAAATAGGTCGGGGTCTCCGGCTCAGGGGGACGAGCGTAAGAGACCCCTCCCGTG
>CAYSVF010000596.1:0-1829 GCA_964434415.1 uncultured Parvibaculum sp. | reverse complement strand
GTCACGGTCGGCTCGATGTTCCAGACGCCGGAGGAGGTCGCCAGGCTCGCCGACGAGCACGACGTCCATATCGTCGGCGCCTCGTCGCTGGCGGCTGGCCATCTGACGCTGATCCCGGAGCTGCGCGCGGCGCTCGACAAGCTCGGGCGTTCCGACATGCTGATCATCGCCGGCGGCGTCATCCCGCCGGACGATTTCGACGCGGTGCGCAAGGCTGGCGCGGCGGAAATCTTCCCGCCCGGGACGGTGATCCCGGAAGCGGCGGAAAAGCTGATCGATATGCTGCTCGAAGCCTGACCGGGCGGCGTTATAATTTACATTGCAACATATGCTGACCGCGCGTTATAATTCGCGTTGCAACGGAGACCCGTCCCATGAATACAGTGATACGCAAGATCGGAAATTCCGAGGGCGTCATTCTGCCGAAGGAGTTGCTCGAACGTCATAACCTGAAGGCGGGCGATACGTTGGTCATTTCAGAGACCTCCGATGGGATAGCGCTGCGCGGAGCCGAGGAGACGTTCGAGGAGCAGATGGAAGCAGCGCGGCGTTTCATGGACAAGTACAAGGTCGCGCTACAGAAGCTGGCCGAGTGACCTACAGGTTCCTGACACGTCAAGCGGTCGATGCCATGCATCAGGAACAGCTCCGCCGACACGGCGGGGCTGCTGGAATACGTGACGAAAATGCATTGGAATCGGCCCTTGCCCGGCCTGCAAACAAGGCCGTCTACGGTGAGCCCGATATCCACGAACTGGCCGCTGCCTATCTCTTCGGCATTGCCAGGAACCATCCCTTCGTGGATGGCAACAAACGCGCGGCTGTCGTCGCAGCCGGTGCTTTTCTCATCTTCAACGGATTTGAGATCGTCGTGAATCAGGGGACCTTGTACGAATTCGTGATGGCAGTCGCGTCGGGAGAGATCGACGAGCCCGGCGCGGCGATGTTCCTGCGCGACCACGTCCAGCCGGTTGCCTGACTTTCCTATCGGAGCCCGACGATCTCCCAGTCGACGCCGTTGACCGTGGCGACGTCGCCGATCGCCTTGCCGAACAAGGCCTGCGCCATCGGCGAGACATGGCTGATCGTGCCGCCCGCGGCGTCGGCCTCGTCCTCGCCGACGATGGTCCAGTTCCTGCGCAGCCCGTCGTCGTTCTCGATCGACACCGTCATGCCGAAGCGCACGACGGCGCTGTCGGCATCCGGCTTCACCAGCTCGGCGGTCTCGCGGCGCGCGTTCCAGTAGCGCAGGTCGCGTGAGACGAGCGCGATCTTCTCGCGATCGCCGCCGGCCTCGGCCTTTGCCAGCCGCTCACGCAGCGCGGCGAGCTCGGCGTCGATCGTCGCCAGCCCCTTTGGGGTCACGAGGTTCCTGTTGCCGCTCACCGGCCGCTCGCCGATATCGGCGAGCGCGGTCTCGGTGGCGTCTTCCTTGGTGAATGCCCTGCTCATTCATTGGAGGTAGGGGCGCGATCGCCCTCAGACAAGCCAACCGTCCCGATACGACACACCCGGCCTGGCACGAAACCTGCCACCAGACACCCATCTGAAGGAGCGTGATCCGATGATGGACAGGCGGCATTTTCTCTTGGGAACCGGCGCGGCGGCGGCTGCACTGGCCTGCACGCCGGCAAAGTCGATGGCGGGCGATCTTGCGGGCATATCGACCGCGTCGATCCGCGGTTCCATCGACGCCACCGAATTCGGCGTGCTGCCGGGCGCTTTCGACGATCAGAGCAAGGTCTTCGCGCGGATGCTCGAGACGGCGGCCGCGCGCGACATGCCGGTGTTCCTGCCGCCGGGCCATTATGTCGTTTCGAACCTGACGC
>CAYSVF010000595.1:0-1833 GCA_964434415.1 uncultured Parvibaculum sp. | reverse complement strand
CAGATTGCCTGCATGGTGAAATCGGCGCCGAGGAGCTTCTGCGCCAGCATGATGCCGGCCGACCCCTTGCCGCTGGACGACATGTAGAAATAGTCCGGCGCCAGGTCGCGGGCGGCCAGTTGCTCGACCACCTCCAGCGTCACCTCCAGGTAGGCGACGGCCGACGCGACGTCGAACATCGGATTGTCGTTGAGGATGTGCGGACGCCCCCCATCTGCGCGGACCTTCGCGGCCAGCTCGTCGAGCATAGACCTCTGCTCCCGCTGGTCGGCGGCGAAGTGAACCTCCGCTCCGAGCAGGTAGTCGGCGAGCAGATTGCCCTGAACGTTGTTGGGCCTGCCGCCTTCCAGGACAAGGATCGTGTTCAGCCCGAGCTTGTTGCAGGCGCCGACGGTCTGGCGTGCGGAATTGGACTGCAGGTCGAGCCCAACGATCACCGTGTCAGGTTCATCCTTCATGGCATGAGCAAGACGGAATTCGAGATTGCGCAGCTTGTTGCCGCCGAGCGCCACTCCCGTCAGGTCGTCCCGCTTCACAAAGATGCGTGGCCCGCCGAGCGTCCGCGACAGATTGCGCGCCTCCTCGAGAGGAGTGTTCTTCAGGGCGATGTCAAGCCGAGGCAGAATTGCGATCTTATCGCGGATCTGCTGATGGCCCATGGCTGCCGCTTCTTTCATGGCAAAATTTCCTGTCTTCCGAAGTCCGCTCCGGAAGTGCCGACGTTCTCCGGAGATAACTCCGTCTCACTGCAACTTACTCAGAATGTCCAGTATACAGGACACATGTCTTGTGCTAGAGACAGATTAACAGCCTCTCCGAATTGTGCAAGAGACAGCTCCGATGAATTTGCTTTCGCCCACGCCGGACACGCCCCAACGCCGCGAGCGCAGTGTCGACAGAATCCTCCAGATCCTTGAATTCCTTCATCGCCACGGGGAAGGCATTCGCATCGGCGCCCTTGCCAAGGCGCTCAACGCACCTCGGTCTTCAACCTACACCCTGGTCAACGACCTGACGGAAGCTGGGCTTCTCGAGACCTCGCCCGAGGACGGCCGCATCTTCTTTGGCAAGCGGATGTATCTCTATGGATTGAACTACATCCGTGAAAACTCGCTCGCCAAGCGGGCGCGGCTGGAGGTCGACAGGCTTGCGAAGGAAACGGGAGAGACCAGCGAGTTCTGCATGCTGCAGAACGGGCGCTACACGATCATGCACATGCGCCCCGGCAACAGGCCGTTCCGGATCAGTTCGGCAGTCGGTCTCCAGATTCCGATTCCCTGGACGGCTTCCGGCCGCCTGCTCCTCGCAGGCTTCAGCCGCGCCGACATCGCGGAGCTCATCCCAGACGAGGACCTTATGCTGCCGGACGGGCGCGTTATCGACATCAACGAGTTCATCGACGCGATCGAGAAGGCGCAGCGTGAAGGGTTCTGCCTGACCAAAGGCCTCGTTGATGCGGTGACGCAGTGCCTCGCGGCGCCGATCTATGGCGCCGACGGAAAGGTGGAAGCCACAATCTGCCTCGTGCTCCCGGTCGACCTTTCGGACGATCAGACCGGACAGCTGCGTGACCGACTGATGGAGAGCAGCCGGAGACTGTCGGCGCAATAGGATCGGCGTGACAGCCCTTCCGAGTGAATCCACGTTAAGCGCCTGCCGCTCAGGCATCGCTTCTTCGGTGTGTTCGCCTACGAATAGAACGAAGCGACAGCAGAGCCTTATCGACCCGCGAAAGACTCTTCTTATGGTGACGGTCAACCATAGTCGACGAACACTCCATAACGGGCGTCGTTGGCGGTCCACCAAACTGGCAGCCTCGGGGCCGTCTCCGGA
>CAYSVF010000594.1:0-1835 GCA_964434415.1 uncultured Parvibaculum sp. | reverse complement strand
GTTCGATGATATGTGCATGGAAGGTGCACCGGTCGGGCCGGCCGTGTGGGAAGCATCGCGATTCTATGTCCGTGCGCCCCGTGCGACGCATGAAGAAAGGATCATGCTCGGCATCGAGATCCAGGCGGCGATGAACGAATTCGCCCTGCTTTACGGTATCGAGCAGACGACTTTCGTCGTTTCGACCAACTTCATGGCCATGCTCGCGGGCCTGGGCATTACCACCAAACCGCTCGGCATGCCGGTTGAAATGCATGGTGAACCCCAGGTCGCATGTACGTGCGACATGTCTGCTGCCAACCTCGAAAACCTGCGGTCGGTGCTGGGCTACGAAGGGTCGACCCTGTGCATGGAACCGCCGCGTAAGGTCGCATAACCGGCGTCCACCCTTCGTTGAACGGATTTACCGGCCCGCAGGCAATTGCGGGAAACGGCTTGAATTTGTGTGACGTAGGGTTGATACTCCCAAGGGATTAAGGGGCTGGTATCACGATGTCTGCATTATCGGTTGCGCACGAATTTATCGACCTCGCTTCGCGCGAGACGGATATCAATGCGCTCAGCGAAGCCTTCGCGGCCGCTGTCGCACCCGTGGGCTACACGTCCTTTGCCTGCGTTTCGGCGATGGATCCCACGGAATACCCGGTGGGTGCCGTGGCGGTGGTGAACTATGCAGACACGTGGGCAGAGCGTTATCTTGACCAGCGCTATGACAAATACGACCCGACGGTGAAGATGGCGGCGTCCACGCCGCTGGCTTTCCGTTGGAGTGGTTTGCCGGACACTATGGTGACCAGCAAGAAGGCGCGTCAGGTTCTCGACGAAGCGGCAAGCATCGGCATGCGCGAAGGAATTACGGTCGGCATTCGTGAGCCGATGTCATTTCCCGCGGTTGTCAACGTTGCCGGCGAAGACCCGAACGTGACCGACGAGTGGGTGTCATCGATCCATCTGATGGCGGTCTATCTACACGGGGCGGCGAAACGTATCACGCGCGCGGCCGTGAAGAACCAGATCCCGATCGGCAAGCCGCTGACGCCTCGCGAAAGCGAATGCCTGCGTTGGGTAGCTGCAGGCAAGACGGATTGGGAGATCGGCGAAATCGTCGGCATCTCCGAACACACGGCCCACTTCCACATTGAGAATGCCAAGCGCAAGCTCAATGCCCCGACCCGCCAGCAGGCGGTTGTCGAGGGGATGCTGCTGGGACACGTGGCCGTCTAGGCTCCCTGGGGACACACAGAAATCAGGAAAGCGGCGCGTAAGCGCCGCTTTTCATTTGTGCCGGGTGCATTAGAGCATTTCCTGATTAGATTGAACCGTTCTGCCGAGGCGAATTGGGCCGAGTTTAAGGAACGAGGACGAAGGACATGCCAAAGCATATTCAAGGACGAGCGACGCTGAACTCGGCCCAAGGCGACCGGCCCATTCGGGTTTCCGGGCGGCGGGCGCCCACTTTGTCGAGCCGCTTGCCCGATGCGAAGGCATCGCGCTTCACGGCTCTCCGCGTGGATCGCCGCGCCGACCGGGAAACAGAACTGATTCAATCTAATCAGGAAGTGCTCTAGGTTCTGGTCGGGAAAACTTTCAGGAGCGGACAATGGATCTGGGTCTTCAGGGAAAACGGGCGATCATTCTGGGTGGAAGCCGGGGGATCGGCTGGTACACCGCCAGCCTGATGCGGCAGGAAGGGGCTTCGGTCGCCATCTGTGCCCGGGGGCAGGAAGGTGTCGACAAGGCTGTCGGCGACCTCACTGCTATCGGGCCGGGCACGGTATTCGGCAAGGCGGTCGACCTGGCGGACAGTGCCCAGGTCAAGGCATTCTGCGCCGATG
>CAYSVF010000593.1:0-1846 GCA_964434415.1 uncultured Parvibaculum sp. | reverse complement strand
ACGACACGACCGTCTTTCAGGTCCATGTAGAGCGTGTTTTCCGGATCGAGCTTCTGCCCGTCCTCGGCATGCGCGAGAGGTGCAAGGAACGCAAATGCCGCAAGCGCAAAGGCCGCTACGAGTTTGTGCATTCTGGTCTCCGATTTTTAGGGAGCAATGAGCCCGGTTTCAGCTCTTGGCTTTCAGCTCGGCCACCCTGGCCATCATCTTTTCGCGCACCGATACAGGCACGAAAGGCGAAATATCGCCGCCCATCTGCGCGATCTGACGCACAAGCGTGGACGAGATATGTCCCGTTTCCGGCGAGGCGGCAAGAAACACCGTCTCGACTTTCGGGTTCATGGTGCGGTTCATCCCCACCATGGCTTCTTCATATTCATAATCCACCGATCCGCGTAAGCCCCGAATGATGATGGATGCGCCGAATTCATCGGCCGCATCGACCACGAGACCGGAAAAGGATGCGGTCGAAACCTTGCCGCCCATTTCCTTCGCGATCGGCGAGACTTCCCGTTCGATCAGGTCGAAGCGCTCATCCAGCGACAGCATCGGCGCCTTGGTGGCATGAACGCCGATGGCAATGACCAGATGGTCCACCACCCTGAGCGCCCGCCGGATGATGTCCACATGGCCATTCGTCATCGGGTCGAATGTGCCGGGATAAAGCCCCGTTTTCGTCATGCCGGAAATCTCCTGCCCGTCTTTTTTACCGGCTTACTCGCCAGCGTCTTCTCCACCGCTTTCGGTGTCGTCGCCTTCTTCCTCGCCAGCCTCGCCGATATGTTCGACGGAAACAACACGCTCATCGGCCGCGGTGCGGAAAATGGTGACGCCCTGCGTGGCGCGGCCGGCGGCGCGAACATCGTCCACCGGGCAACGGATGAGCTGACCCGCATCGGTTACCAGCATGATCTGGTCGTGATCCTCCACGGGGAACGAAGCGACGAGATTGCCGTTCCGCTGCGTGACGGCCATCGCGATAATGCCTTTGCCGCCGCGCCCGGAGGTCCGGTAGTCATAGGACGAGGATCGTTTGCCGAAGCCCTTTTCGCTGACGGTGAGGACGAACTGCTCTCTCGCACCGAGCTCGGTATAGCGCTCAGGCGAAAGCGTGAGTTCGTCGCCGCCCTCCTCTTCGCCCTCTTCCGGCTCGGCGATATCCGCCTCCGCCTCATGGGCTTCGCCCGATGCGGCGCGACGCATGGCAGCGGCCTGTTTCAGATAGGCGCGGCACTCCGCAGGCGTCGCATCGACATGGCGCAAGATGCTCATGCCGATCAGCGTGTCGCCGTCGCCAAGGCGGATACCGCGCACGCCGGTAGAGGTGCGGCCCGCAAAGACGCGCACATCGATAACGGGGAAGCGGATCGAGCGGCCTCCTGCCGTCGTCATGAGCACGTCGTCGTCTTCGGTGCAAATCTGGACTGAGACGATGCCGTCCTCTTCGTCTTCCAGCTTCATCGCGATCTTGCCGCCGCGATTGATCTGCACGAAGTCGGAAAGCTTGTTGCGGCGAACATTGCCGCTCCTGGTGGCGAACATAACATGGAGGTTGCCCCAGCTCTCCTCGTCTTCCGGCATCGGCATGACCGTGGAGATATACTCGTCCTGCGCCAGCGGCAGCAGATTGATCATCGCCTTGCCGCGCGAGGTCGGCGAGCCCAGAGGCAGCTTCCAGACCTTCAGCTTGTAGGCCATGCCGTTCGACGAGAAGAACAGCATCGGCGTATGCGTGTTGGCCACGAAGATGCGGGTGACGAAATCCTCATCCTTGGTCGACATGCCGGAACGGCCCTTGCCGCCTCGGCGCTGCGCCCGATAGGTGGAGAGCGGCACGCGCTTGATG
>CAYSVF010000592.1:0-1847 GCA_964434415.1 uncultured Parvibaculum sp. | reverse complement strand
GAGATGGCGCGTGCGGGCGGAGTGGCGCCAGTCCACCGAGGAGGCGGTGTCGCCCTCGCGGAAGCGACGATATTGCCAGAAGGTTTCGCCGGAGCCCGCGCGGCGGCGGCCATGCAGCCCTTGCGCGACGGTGCGCGCGACATGCTCGGCCTCCGTCACCAGAGGCGGTAACGCCTCGGCAAGCGTTTCGGCCTGTTCGCGCAGGCCGATCGCGGGCGCATGGGGCGCATTGTCACTCGGCGGCCGCATGATGCGCGCTCCGGTCAGACGATGGTCCGGCAGAGCCTGTCGATGACGCCGCTGACAGTCACGCCCTCCGCCCGTGCCGAGAAATTGAGTGCCATGCGATGGCGCAGGACGGGAGCGGCCAGTGCCACGACATCCTCGACGGATGGCGAGAAGCGGCCGTCGATCAGCGCGCGTGCGCGCACCGCCAGCATCAGCGCCTGGCTGGCGCGCGGGCCGGGGCCCCAGGCCACATGGCGTTCCACCTCTTCCGATGCGCCTTCCTCGGGCCGCGTGGCGCGTACCAGCTCCAGAATGGCGGCGACCACCTTTTCGCCCACCGGCACGCGGCGCACCAGCGCCTGCGCTTCCATCAGGTCTTGCACCGTCATGGATTGCGAAACATCGACCGTCTTTTCGCCCGTGGTCGAAAGCAGCATGCGCCGCTCGGCTTCGTAGTCGGGATAATTCACGTCGATCTGCATCAGGAAGCGGTCGAGCTGCGCTTCGGGCAGCGGGTAGGTGCCTTCCTGCTCCAGCGGGTTCTGCGTCGCGAGCACATGGAAGGGGGTGGGCAATTCGTAACGCACGCCGGCCACCGTCACGTTCTTTTCCTGCATGGCCTGCAGCAGGGCCGACTGGGTGCGCGGGCTTGCGCGGTTGATTTCGTCGGCCATCAGGAGCTGGCAGAAGACCGGCCCCTTGATGAAGCGGAAGCTGCGCGCGCCGGAATCGGATTCTTCCAGCACCTCTGAGCCCACAATGTCGGCCGGCATCAGGTCGGGGGTGAACTGGATACGCTTGTCCTCAAGGCCCAGCACCTTGCCCATGGTGTGAACGAGCAGCGTCTTGGCGAGGCCCGGCACGCCGACAAGCAGCGCATGGCCGCCTGCGAGCACGGTTACCAGGGTCTGGTCGATGACCGTCTCCTGCCCGTAAATGACCTCGCCGATGGCCTCGCGCGCGGCGGCGATTTTCGCGCCCGCGGCTTCGATTTCCTCGACGGCGGTGCCGTCGGCTTCACTGACTGTCTGCATTGACCTACATATTGGGTGGTACGGTGCCTTTCGGGCGCCGCACGGGCCTCGTTTCGCTCACGGCTGAGCGCCGCATCATAAGCGCTTGGTATCTTGACGATAATATGGCCCGGCGTCTGCGCGAAAGGCAGGAATCCGCTCACCCGACGAAAGAAGGGACAAAATGACCGCAAAGCCACAAACGGCACAAGATGGCGCCCCGGATGACCCCTCGGAAGATGTGGAGAAAAAGAGCGAATCCGGCGGCACGATGGGTCTGAAGGGTCTCGCAGAAGCCGAAGCGGCGGGCAAGAAGGCGAAAGGCCTGCCGCCCGTGCACAAGTGGAATCCGCCTTTTTGCGGTGATCTCGACATGCGGATCGCCCGCGACGGGAGCTGGTGGTATCTCGGCACGCCCATCGGGCGCGAAAAACTCGTGCGGCTTTTCTCCACCGTTCTGCGTCACGACGAGGACGGCAAATATTATCTCGTCACACCCGTGGAGAAGATCGGCATCACGGTGGAGGATGCGCCCTTCCAGGCGGTGGAGATGGCGCTGGAAGAGGCGGGCGGCTATGCCTATCCTGCCCATCAGACGCCCTGGCA
>CAYSVF010000591.1:0-1850 GCA_964434415.1 uncultured Parvibaculum sp. | reverse complement strand
GTACAGGCGCCCTGCCTGATGCGACAGCTACCGCTGCAATGATCCGCAGCGGAGAGATGACCGCACTCGAAGCCGTGGAGGCGGCGATTGCGCGCGCACAGAAGGTGCAGCCGCAGATCAACTTCATGGTCGAGGATACGTACGATCTTGCGCGCGCACGCGCGGCCGGACCGGTCACTGGCCCGTTTGCCGGCGTGCCCTATCTCATCAAGGATCTGGACGATGTGAAGGGCGTGCGCACGACGCATGGCTCCCGCCTGATGGCGAAGACCATTGCCAAGGACAATTCGGCGATGACGACTTATGCCGACGAGGCGGGGCTCGTCATTCTGGGCAAGACCAACACGCCGGAATTCGGCCTGCTGGCGACGACGGAATCGCTGCTGCTCGGCCCGGCACATAATCCCTGGGGTCTCGATCATTCGACGGGCGGGTCGTCGGGCGGCGCGGCGGCAGCGGTCGCCTCCGCCATGCTGCCGGTGGCGCATGCGACGGATGGCGGCGGGTCGATCCGCATTCCGGCATCCTGCTGCGGCGTCTTCGGCCTGAAACCCAGCCGGGGCCGGATGGACCTTGGCGGGCGTCCCATGCCGGGCGATATCGGCGTACAGAATTGCGTGAGCCGCAGCGTGCGCGACAGCGCCATGGTGTTCTCGCTGTCGGAAGATCGCAGCGACAAGGCCGTGTTCAAGCCGGTGGGCTATGTCTCCGAACCGGTGAACCGGAAGCTGAAGATCGGTTTCGGCACTGCGAATTATTTCGGCGAGGAACCCGACCCCGAAGTGAAGGCGGCGCTGGAGAGTACGGCGAAGCTTTGCGCCGATCTCGGCCATGAGATCGTGGAAGTGAAGAACCCGCTCAATGGCGAGGAGTTCATCACGAAGTTCCTGACCGTCTGGGCGTCCGGCCCGGCGCAGCTCGTCGCCATGGCGAAGGAAAAGGGGCTCGATCCCAATCAGGTGCTGGAGCCCTGGACGGTGGGGCTCGCCGAGTTCTATGCGAAGAAACCGAAAGACGCGATGCAGACCTCGCTTGCCTATTTCAAGCAGGTGGAAGCGCAGATGGACAAGTTCATGTCGGACATCGATGTGTGGCTGACGCCGGTGCTTTCCTCGCCGCCGCCCAAGCTCGGCCGGCAGGCGCCGACCGTGCCTTTCGATACGCTTTACGAGCGGACCGTGCAGTATGTGGCCTATACGCCGGTGCATAATGTGGCGGGAACGCCGGCCATGTCCGTACCGCTTTCCTGGTCGAAGGCGGGCCTTCCCATCGGCAGCCAGTTCGCGGCGCGCAAAGGGCAGGAGGGGCTTCTCTATGCGCTGGCGCTTCAGCTCGAACAGGCGCGTCCCTGGGCGGACAAACACGCGCCGGTTTTCGCGGGGTAAGGAGCCAATCATTCTCTCATCGTCATTCCGGGCTCGACCCGGAATCCATTCGGCGCTGCCTGCCGAGCGGTGAAGCCCGATTGGACCCCGGATCAAGTCCGGGGTGACGGGGGAGAAAGGTGCTTTAGCAGGTCGTGCGTCAGATAATACAATTATTGTATCATTTGGGCGCTTGCGCTATAGCTCTCCGGGACAAGAGGAGGAGCCTATGTCCCGCAGAGGTGCCAAAAACGGCAAATATAATGTGCTGATGATCCTGACCGATCAGGAGCAGAGCCTGGCGAGCTGGCCCGAGGGGCTGCTCGACAAGCTGCCGGGGCATCGCGCGCTTCTGGAGCGCGGGCTGCTGGTGGAGAACTACCACGTGCAGACGACGCCCTGCAGCCCGTCGCGCTCGACGATTTTCACGGGCCGGCACACGCAGACGACGCGCGTTTATCAGCACACCGACACGCCGCCCAATCC
>CAYSVF010000590.1:0-1855 GCA_964434415.1 uncultured Parvibaculum sp. | reverse complement strand
CCGCCGCGTCATCGAGTTCCGCCGGCACGTCTTCTTTCGGCAGGAAGGAAGACACGGTCTCGAGCTCGGTCTTGAACGGTCCCGCCCCTTCGATGGCGCGGGAGAGATTGGCAAGCGCCAGCGCGAGCGCGGCACGCTGCGCGGCATCCGGATCGTCGGCCTTCTGCTCCAGCGCGGCGAGGCGCGTTTCGATTCGCTGAACCTGCGGCTCCAGCTTGTCGATCTGGGCGCCGAGCTTGCCGATCATCGCATCGAGACGCGCCACCTTGTCGTCGAGACCGGCGGACGGCAATTGCGCCTGCATCTCGCCGAGACGGTTCTGCGCTGCGACCGCGGCTTTGCTCGCTTCGGTGATCGTGTCCGCCAGCCCGCCATTGCGTTCTTCGAGCGCGTCGAGACGGGCGGAGAGTTTGTCCACCGCCTCGGTGGAGGCGCCACCGCCCGCGCCCGCCGTCTCCTCTCGCGCGGCCACTTCCTGCTCGAGACCGCCAAGACGCGCATCCAGAGGCTCAAGCGCATCGTCGATGGCGGCCTGCACATCCGGTTGGCTGCTTTGCAGACCCTCGATCTTGTCGGCGAGATCCGCGATGGCCTGCTTGTTGGCGCTCACGGCATCGGCCGTCTCGGCGGAGCCATCGGGTTTCGCAATACCGAAATGCCAGGCAATGACGACCACGGCGGCCGCGCCCGCGATCCCCGAGATGAGACCGCTGATGAGATGGAGATGGCTGGCCGGCGAGGCGGCGGGCGGCGGGGCTTTCGTAGCATCGCCGCCATTGCCCTTACCGTTGCTGCCGCCTCCGCCCTTGCCGCCGGTTGAGGCGGCCTCCGGCTTGCCCCCCTCGGAAGCGGTGGTCTTGGACGCTGATCCCTGCGCCGCCGCACCTTGAGCCGCGGCGCCCGTTTTGTCCGGCCCCGATGTGCCTTTCGGTGCATCGGCCTTCACTTCCTCGGCCTTGCCGTCCAGCACTTTGGGGCGCTTGCGCTGGGAGTCCGCGCTCTTGCCCTGTCCTTGCGCGTCGGGCTTCAGCACCTCCGCATCGGGAGACGCCTTTTCGCTCTCCGGCCTGGCGTCGCCATCTGCGGGTTTTTTCGGACCGTTCGCATCGCTCATCTGGGGGCATCCATCTATTTGTCGACTCGATACTATAAGGGCTTGGAGCCTTCAGGTCAGGTCGTCACGGGCCGCGAGGGCCGTCTTGTTCACAAGTTCAATCAACGCGGGCTGTTCCGGCCTTGCCGCGACGTGAACGCGCCTGAAAAGCGCGCCCTCGCCGTCATCTCCCGCCGCCCCGGTCGCAGCCGCCGCCACGGCGCCGGAAAGGCAGAAGGCCTCGACCCCGGCCAGCGCCCCGTCAAGCCCCGCCTCATGCACGAGCGTCATGAAGAGCCGGGCCGTGCGCGGGGAATAGAGCAGCACGCCATCCACATCGCGCGCCTCCAGCGCGGCATGCGCCACATCGGGCAGGAAACGGACCGGGCGCGCCTCGTAAAGCACCGCGCGAACCACCTCGAACCCCTTCACGCCCAGCATGACCTGCAGATCGCCCGCCGTCACGCTGCCCGCAACATGAAGAAGCGGCCCGGCATCCGGCGAAAGCTCGGCGCTCACCAGATCGGCCAGCGCCTCCACATCGCCATCGGCACTGCGAACATGGCTAAACCCTGCCGCCCGCGCCGCCTCCGCCGAGGCATGCCCGACGGCAATCACGGGAACGGCTTTCAACGCCCCGGCCTCGCCGCGTGCCGCCAGCGCTCTGGCGCCATTGGCGCTGGTGACGAGGATCGCCTGCCAGTCGCGAACCGGCAATTCGGCATCGTCGTGAAAATCGATTTCCATCAGCGGCGCGAGAAC
>CAYSVF010000589.1:0-1855 GCA_964434415.1 uncultured Parvibaculum sp. | reverse complement strand
GTTCTGCACGTCGCTGCGCGCTTCGTCGGCATAGACATTGTCGTAATCGGTATCGAGGTCGCTTTCCCGGCCGGGCAGGGGAGAGTCCTCGCTGAGCGAAAGCCGCTCCTCGGAGGAACGCGGCTCGTCGGGCAGGTCGGCGGGGGTGTCGTCGCGGGCGCGTTCGCTCTCGGGCTCGCCGGAACTCGCCTCGAGCAGCGGATTGCGCTCGAGTTCCTGTTCGACATATTCGGCAAGCTCCAGATTGGAAAGCTGCAGCAGCTTGATCGCCTGCTGCAGTTGCGGCGTCATGACAAGGCTCTGGCCCTGTCGCATCTCCAGCCGCGGTGCGAGCGCCATGAGCCCCTATGCCCCCCGTCCGTTACGCATTACGATCTCAAGCCCCATCATCGTTTTCACAGGCTGAAGCGGTCGCCGAGATAGAGACGGCGGACATCTTCATTGCCCACGATTTCGGAAGGCTCGCCTTCCATCAGCACCTGGCCATCGTGAATGATGACCGCGTGGTCGATCAGCTCCAGCGTTTCGCGCACATTGTGGTCGGTGACCAGCACGCCGATCCCCCTGTCCTTCAGATGCGCCACGAGATCGCGAATATCGCCGATCGCGATGGGATCGATACCCGCGAACGGTTCGTCGAGCAGCATGAAGGAAGGTTGCGTGGCCAGGGCGCGCGCGATTTCCACGCGCCGCCTTTCGCCGCCCGACAGCGCAATGGACGGCGTCCGGCGCAAATGGGTAATCGAGAATTCCGCCAGCAGATCGTCGAGAGCCGTCTCGCGCCGGTCGCGGTCGCGTTCCACCACTTCCAGCGTGGCGCGGATATTCTGCTCCACCGTCAGCCCGCGAAAGATCGAGGCCTCCTGCGGCAGATAGCCGATGCCCATCCGCGCGCGCCGATACATGGGCAATCCGGTCACGTTGAGACCGTCCAGCGCGATGCTGCCGTAATCGGGCCGGATCAGGCCGGTAATCATGTAGAAGACGGTGGTCTTGCCCGCCCCGTTCGGGCCCAGAAGGCCTACGGCCTCGCCCCGATGGAGGTTGAAGCTGACCCCACGCACCACGGGGCGCCCCTTGAAGCTCTTGCCGATCTTCTCGACCTGCAGGCCGGCATTGTGGGTCACCAGCTGCGGACCGTCCTCGGGGGAAGCGGAGGGATTTCGCCCCCGCTCCGCGTCCGCGGCGCGCTGTGTCGCGCTATGTCCGGTCTGGGTCGAAGTCATTGCCACCTCAGCTTTGAAAGCTCATCAAAAGACACTTGGCATTAAAATTGTATGAAATGCCGTGAATTACCAAGCCCCTTATTCCTTCTTGTCGGTCTCCGGGGGCTGGAACAGGCCTTTGACCCGCCCGTTTCCGCCATTTTCCGTTCCTTCGGAGGTGTGGCCGCCGGTCACGCGGCTTTCGCCGCTATTCAGGTCGACAAAGAGCCTGGTTCCCCGGATCACGTTCTTGCCCTGCCGCAGCACGACGCTGTCGCCCATATTGATGCGCCGCGTCGCGACCTGATATTCCGCCCAGTTGCCGCTCGCGGATTGCTCGTTCGGCGCGCTCACATGCACGCTGCCCGTGGCCTTGATCGTCTCGATCCGGTTGCCGCCGCCGCCCTGCTTGCTGGCATAGTAGACGGTCAGCTTGTCCGCCTTCATGCGCACATCGCCCTGCACCACGACCACATTGCCCACGAAAGTGGCGGTGCCCTTTTTGTCGGCCACTTCCAGCCGGTCGGATTCGATCTCGATGGGGGCATCGGGCTTGTTGGCAAAGCCCGACATGCTCTGCGCATGCGCCGTGGCGGCGGCGCCGAGGCATATCGGGAGGAGCAGGGCGCCCAGAAGGACATGGTGCCGGC
>CAYSVF010000588.1:0-1863 GCA_964434415.1 uncultured Parvibaculum sp. | reverse complement strand
GGGCCGCCTCGATTACCAGATATGGGTCGCGGCGCTGCGCTGGCTGGAGGCGGCTGTCGGGCCTCATCTTGTCGCGCATCGTCTGGCGCCATGCGATCGGTCGATGACGCCATGGCTGGATCGCGATGCGGGTGGCGTGGCGCTGGTCGAGGTCGAAATGCATGGAAAGAGGAAAAATGTCGTATCCGCCGCTTGACGTGCGGCGGAAACTTGACATACACCTGATCACGGTAAATCAGATCACCCGCCCGGAACCTCCGCGGCGGGTTTTTTCGTGGGTTCGTGGCGAGCCCTTCCGAAGCGACAGGCGATCCGTCATGCAACTCGTTGTGCGCTGGCAGGACGTCGAGGGTATGCGTCGTTTCGACAATGCGCTCAAATCGCTCGGCGACGGAAAGATGCGCCAGGTGCTGCAACGCGGTGTTGCTTATGCTGGCGATAGGGCAAAAACGCAGGTTACGCGCGCGTTGACCGCGCAGACCGGGCTGAAGCGGGCCACTATCGTCAGGGCGATCAAGGTCAAGCGGCCGAACTATGGCGATCTCACCTATGAGATGCGCACAAGGGGCGGCGACATCTCGCTCAAATATTTCGCGCCGCGCGAGACCCGCAAGGGTGTGAGCGCAAAGCCTTTCGGGCAACGCCAGGTGTTTGCCGGATCGTTCCTCAAGGGCGGACGTTTCCCCAACCGTGTTCCGTTGAACATGGGCGGTCATGTGTTCCAGCGCTCGGGCGCGGCTCGCGTGCCGATCGAGTTGCTGGACAGCGGCGTCGTCATTCCGGCCGAGATGGTCAAGGGTGCGACCGCAGATGCGTTCACGTCAACCGTTGCCCGCGTACTGCCGCAGCGGGTTGAGCATGAGATCACGCGGGCAACGCGGGGCGTCATCAGCTGATCGGCGAGGCTGGGCTTTGACCCACCCCCGGCCATAGGGACCGTACCGGCCGTCCGGCCGCCCACGGGCGGAGAAGCGCCCGAGATTTGGCCAGTCTGAGAGTAAATTCAAAGCCTAAACTTCTAAAGGGCGGCTAAAAAACTAAAGATCACGGGTAAACTCGATAATGGAAGGCGCGGTCAGCAAGGGCGAATTCGCCTCCATCATCGGGGTGTCGCCGGGCAGGGTCAGCCAGTATCTCGCGGCGGGTCAAATCTCACCGGCCGCGCTGGTGGGGCAAGGCAGGTCTGCCAAGATACTGGTCGAGCGGGCCAAGTCCGATCTCAGAACATCGCTCGATGTTGGCCAGAGGCTTGGCAACGGAATCGAGACGCGAATCGATGCGAACCATCCGGCGCCGGCGGATGACAAAAGCCGTAGTGCGAACACTGCCCCGGCAATGGTTGCCCGGAGTGGTCTCGACTACGAGATCAAACAGCAGAAGCTCGAGCAGATTCGCAGGGCGAACCGCAATGGCGCGATCGAGGACGCGAAGTCACGCGGCCACCTGATCGAGGCGGATGCCTCTCGTGCCGAAAACACACGGATAGCTGCGGCCATGCTCGAGGTGTTCGACGGCGGATTGACCGACATGGCGATGGCCGTTGCGGCCGAGTTCAAGTTGCCGGCCCGCGACGTGAAGCATCTGTTGCGCAGGGAGTTCCGAAAAGTGCGGGAAACCGCCGCGCGACAGATGAAGCAGAAGGCTATCGAACTCCCTGAGACCGTCGAGACGGTTTTGGAAGTCGAGGATACCGAGCAGACCGCGCTCGCATGACTTCCGTCATCGTCGAGACGGCGAACGCTGAAAGAATCTCCTGCGAGGTTCTTTTCGATGTTCTCAATCCGCCGGAGGATGTCGATTTTCTTGCTTGGGCCGAGAACAACTTCGTGTTCTCGGAGCTGGAAAGCCCGTATTACCCCGGCC
>CAYSVF010000587.1:0-1863 GCA_964434415.1 uncultured Parvibaculum sp. | reverse complement strand
CCCATACAATAAGCGCCAGTTTTCCGCCGCAGCGCGCTTCGGATCAAGCGCCGGGACAAAATTCCACGAGCCGGTTGCCTGATTGTCAGGTCGAAGCTGATCCGGCCGTCCAGCCTTAGCTCTCCGGCTTGACCTCGGTCGTCACCGGCTGGTCCGGGAATGCCAGCTCGTGGCGGGAGCTCCATTCGGGGATCACATAGTTGACGATGAGCGACTTGCGGACACCGGAGAACTGCCTGGGATGAACGCCGTGCCAGGTATCGGAGCCGGGTACGAAGACGAGCCCCTTGTCGAAGCCGCCCGGCGCGCTGCCCAAATGGGTTCCCTCGCCGTCATAGAGATCGGTGCCCCAGCCTTCCGCATCCGGCGTGTCGGACAGGTAGATCAGCATGGTGAAGCGTTTGGCGCCGATATCGGTATGCGGTTCCAGCCAGAAACCTTCCGTGTCCTGGCAATATTCGATGCGCAGATAAGACCCGCCGAGATTTGCGCCCGTCTTGCGCTCCAGCATGTGAACGGTCGCGGGATGCTGAAAAGCCTCGGCGATTTCCTCGCAGACGAGATGCTGGCGGCGCACGTCCGGCGAAAAGAACTGCCGGGCCGCATTATGCGTTTCGCGCTTGCCCAGCGTGTCGCCGATTTGCGGCGCCTCGAACGGCAGGTCCGCCACCGCGTGAGCGGTCGCAGGCGGCAGTACGTCGTCCAGCAGCCAGTGCCGGAAGGGCTCGTTCGCCTCCCTCGCCCGCTCGAGGCTGTCGGTGAGGAAGTTCGATAGAAGTTCATCCTGACGGATTCTGATTTCGATACCCATCCCGCTCACTCCTTTTATGCACTGACCGTCATGCGCTAAAGAGACGCTTGAACTTCTTCATGCGCCCGGACAGGCGGTGGCGCGCGGCCTCACGGTCGCGGCTTTCGATGTCACGGCAGTAATTGACCATCACGTAGCGGCGCTGGCCGGCGAAGGGCTTGTGGCCGTGCCACGAGTTTTCCTGAACGCGGAAGCCAAACAGCGTACCGCCGGAGGGCGGCACCTCATCTGCATAGTCCTCGATATCGGTACCGGACCGCAAAACACGCAGGCGACCGCCCTGCTCCGCCCAGGGCTCGTTCAGATAGAGAAGCAGCGTGGCGAGCTTGAAATGGCTGTCGGCATGAATTTGCCCGTCATGCGGCGCGCAATGTCCGCGCACGGTGACCAGCGTCGGCCGTCCGGAGAGATCGACCCCGAGTTTCCTGCCGACGATCTCGCGCAGCTCATCGCCCTCAAGGTCGCGCAGGAGCTTGCCGAAAAGCGGTCCATAGGCAAGCGCGTCCGGCAGGAAGAGCCCCGACATGTCCAGCTCGGGAAAGTCCCGGATGGCGGCGGCGAGCCGATCTTCGCCGAGAAAATCCGGCACCATGAAATGCGGATAGGGAAACTGCCTGGTTTCCGCCGCCTCGACTGCGTTCAGATTGACAAACATGGCCTGTCGCTCCGTCTTTCCCCGCCCCGCAGGGACCATTTCCATATTTTTATTAAGGCTATTTACGGCGTCTGAATCGGGCAATGTGGCAAACTGTCAATCGCATGCGACATTGCGGCACTGCCGCGACAAGAAGGTCCATTGCGGGAAAAGCGGTAAATTATACATTTCCGGGATGTAATCCCTGCATCAGGAGAAGCCGATGGACCTGCCTGTGCGACTTGCCTCCTCCCTTCTTTGCGCAGCGCTTCTGGCCGGATGCGACGGGTCTGTTGAACCGAGCGAAGCGGACCTTGCCAATGCCCGTACCGCGACACAGGAATTCGGCGCGGAGCTAAAGGGCCATCTCGTGGCCGCCATAAAGGCATCCGGGCCCGAGGGCGCGGTCGGCGTCTGC
>CAYSVF010000586.1:0-1864 GCA_964434415.1 uncultured Parvibaculum sp. | reverse complement strand
GCGGCGGTGAGCATGGGCGGCAGGCCGATGGTGAGCTGCGGGTCGCAGATCGCCATGCGGGGCACGAGGTTCTTGGAGGCCAGAATGAGCTTCTCGCCATTGTTCATGATGACGACCGAACCGGACGACACTTCGCTGCCCGTGCCGGAAGTGGTGGGCACCGCGATGAGCGGGGCCACGGCGCCGATCTTCGCCACGCCGCCCATGCCGGCGGTGTAGCCGAGAAGATCGCCCTCATGCGTGACGTTGAGCGCGACCGCCTTGCCGAGGTCGATGGAGGAGCCGCCGCCGACGGAGACGTTGCCGTCGCAGCCTTCCGATTTGTAGATTTGAGCCGCTTCCAGCACCGCGTTCTCGGTGGGGTTGGCGGGCGTGCCGTCATAAATGATCGGCTGGATGTCGTTCGGGATGGCGCCGCGCACCTTGTCGAGAATGCCGGCGGCGACGATGCCCTTGTCGGTGCAGATGAGCGGACGCTTGATGCCGTTCGCCTGAAGCGCGGCGGCGAGCTGGCTGATGGCGCCGTGATCGAGAACGGTGGTCGTGCAGAATGTCAGATTAGCCATAAGGGCCTCCTCCCTGATGTTGTTCTTGTCGCCCTTTCATCGAAGGGCTTTCGGAAAGCCTAGCACAACGGCGGGGCCGATCACCGGAAATGACGTTGCGGAAAGGAAGATCAGCCGCAAAAGATCCGGGTGATCTTTCCGTCCCTGTCATATTCGACATTCAACCGGGTGGGGACGTGATCCATTGTGAGCATGGATCCTTTCTCGAAGAAGCGGGTCCGTGTGACATGCGCCACACGGGAAATTTCGAGCATATGCTGCAGGTCCTCATATGGCTTGCCCACCCATTGCCCGGCAAAGTCGGCGGCCACCTCGTTGCAGTCTTTCGGCATTTCGGACCTCTGCTCGGGCGGCTTGTGTGACGGCGTGGCCGCCTCTTGCCGGTCGCATGCGGCCAGAAGGCTCGCACCGGTCATCACTATCATGAGTGCAAACGCTTCCGGCCGCATGTTCATCTCCCTCAATCGGCTGCCGTGTTCTGGTTCACCTGCGCCTTTTTCACCGATGCCTTGACGACCGGAATATCTTCATCGGCGAGGTCCGGCATACGGTTCTTGCGTTTCAGCGCCGCGTCGATATAGGGCGCCAGTTCCTCCGCCTTCTTCCTTTCGCGTTCCACACGGCGGGCGACGAAGTCCGGCATGACTTCGGCGGCGAAGAGTTCCAGCGATTCGCAGATTTCCTTGTGTTTGTTGCGGCCCGCCTGCTGCATGAAGATCACCTGATCGACGCCCGCCTCCTCGAAGGCGGCGAGATGCTTGCGCATGTCGTCCGGCGTGCCGATGCCGGTGGCGATCGCGTCGGCGCGCTGGGAGGCCTCGACGATCTCCTCGGTACGGTTGCCACGCGCCTCGATATAGCTCCCCCACAAGTTCGAGCGGCCCGGGACGGTATCATGCGCGACGAGCGCGTTGAGCGCATATCCGAAGAACTCGAAGCCTTCATGACCGCGGCGGATCGCCTCCGCGCGGTCGTGATGGAGCGAGAAGTTCGACACCATGGCGATATTGGCGTTGACCGAATGGCCGATGGGTTTGCATTCGTCGGACTTGATGATGCCGTAATAGATATCGGCCCAGTTCTTCGCCTCTTCCGGGTCGACGAAGGAGAAGGCCAGCGCGCCCACGCCGAGCTGTGCGGCAACGCGGATCGTGTCGCGATTGGTGCATGCCATCCACATGGGCGGGTGCGGGTTCTGCATCGGTTTCGGGATCACATTGCGGCAGGGCATGGAGAAATACTGCCCTTCGAAACCCGGATAGGGCGTCATGGTCAGCATGTTGGCGATCTGCTCGGCC
>CAYSVF010000585.1:0-1871 GCA_964434415.1 uncultured Parvibaculum sp. | reverse complement strand
CCGCTGGGCGGAAAAGGCGGCGGCCTTGAAAGCAGGGACCATATAGCGGCAAGATTCACCCCTTGAAGGGAATCCGGCGCCTGAAGCAGGCGCCGAGAGGGGTTTGAGCGGGGGATCGTCGCATCATGGCATTTCTGAAATCCATTTCCCGGCCGGATAGCGCGCCCATGATCACGGGCGAGGGGATCTATCTGCGCGGGCCGGAAAGCGACGACTATCCGCAATGGTCGACCCTGCGCGAGCGCAGCCGGGACTTCCTGAAACCCTGGGAGCCGACCTGGCCGCATGACGACCTGACGCGCAATGCCTATCGCCGCCGCCTGCGCCGCTATGCGCAGGATGTGCGCGAAGACCGCGCCTACCCCTTCTTCATCTTTCGCGAGCAGACTGGCGAACTGATCGGGGGCATGACCATCTCGGGCGTCCAGCGGGGGGTGCAGCAATGCTGCTCGCTGGGCTATTGGGCGGGCGAACCTCATGCAGGCAGGGGATATACGACCGCGGCGGTGCGGGCGCTCATCCCCTACGTGTTCGAGGAACTGAAATTGCACAGGCTGCAGGCGGCCTGTCTGCCGGAGAACGAACCCTCCAAGGCGGTGCTGCGCAAATGCGGTTTTCAGGAAGAAGGATATGCGCGGGGCTATCTCAGGATCGACGGGGCCTGGCGCGACCACGTCGTCTTCGCACTGCTTCGCGACGACCCGCGCCCCTGAGCGGAAATGATGTGAAAAGATGGTATGTGTCGGGCGGGTGCGTGTGAGTCGTAATACAGAGGGGACGGTGAAGCCGATGCGGCAGGGAAGGGGCATGCGCCGGCGCGCAATGAGCGCGGCGGGCTCGCTGGCCATGTTGCTGGCGCCGCTTTTGCTGCCGCTCCTTGTGGCGCAGCAGGCCCATGCGCTCGACGCCGTCGCCATCGACGATTTGCGCCCCGTGCTGGACATCACCCCCTATCTGGAACGCTATCAGGCGGCCGGCAACAGGCTGACGCTGGAAGAACCTTCCGCCCCCGGCGATATCGTGACCACGGGCGAGGGAGAAGCGGCCGCCCCCGCCGACAATAGCGAAGCGAGCGGGACCGAGGCGGACACCGAAAACAACGCCGCAGACGACGCCGCAAACGACGCAGAAGACGGGACCGATAGCGGCAACAGCTCGATCCTGCTCTCCGACGGCAGCGCGGAGGCGACCGGGGAATGGATCGCGATTGCGCTGAGGAACCGCAGCGAAGACGAGGTCTCGCGGCTCGTCGTGGCCGATGACCGCCCAAGAGGGTTCGCGGGGCTTTTCTGGCCGCGCATTTCCGCAGGCGTCGACGAGGCGCAGGTGGCGGGCGGGCCATTGCCGGAAGAAGACGAGGCGCTGAACCAGCCGGGTTTCAGCGTGTTCCGCATTTCCGTCGATCCCATCACCAGCGTGACGCTGGCCATGCATGCGGAGATGCCGTCTCCCTCCGGCGTTTATCTGTGGGACGAGCAGGCCTGGCAGAGCTTCAAGCGCTCGCTGGCGCTGGTGGAAGGCCTGCTGCTGGGCGTGGTGGCCGCGCTCGGCATTTATCTCTCCGCGCTCGCCGTGCTGACCCGCGTGCCCGCCGCGCAGGCGACGGCGGCGGTGCTGGCAACCGGCTTCCTGCTGCTCTTCACCGAATTCGGCTTCATGGAGGCGGGCCTCGGGCTCTCCGCCTATTGGGCCGGTGTCGTAAGCGTGGCGGTCTATGCGCTGTTTGCCTCCACGCTCTTTGCGCTGGAACGCTTCTTCCTCGATCTCGGACGGCATTTCGACAGGGCGGCGCAGGTGGCGCGGATCGCGACCTATGCCGTGCTGGCGGCGATCCCGCTGGCGCTGTTCGAGCCCGCGCTGGGCGGGCTCTA
>CAYSVF010000584.1:0-1891 GCA_964434415.1 uncultured Parvibaculum sp. | reverse complement strand
CCTTCGTTTCTTCAGGGCCGTGGCGGAAACGGGCAGCATTGCAGGCGCGGCGGCGGAGCTGAACTGCGTACCCTCCAATGTGACGGCGCGCATCCGCCAGATGGAGGCGCGGCTGGAGACGTCGCTCTTCCACCGCCACAGCCGGGGCATGCGCCTCACCCGGGCGGGGGAAGCGCTGCTGCCCTTTGCCGAACAGAATGACGATTTGCTGCGGCGCGCGCAGCATGCCGTGCAGGAGGCCGACGGCCTCAACGCGCCCTTGCGGCTCGGCGCGATGGAGACGGCGGCGGCGATCCGCGTGCCGGGGCTCATCGCGCGGCTGAAGGAGAAACTGCCGGGCCTCACCCTGTCGCTGATGACGGCCAATTCGCAATTGCTCGGCGAAGCCGTGCTGGCGCGGCGGATCGACGGTGCGTTCGTCTCCAGCACCCCCGACGGAACGCCCTGGCCCGACGAGATCGAGGCCCTCCCCGCGTTCGACGAAACGATGGTGCTCGTCGAACCGATGAACCGCGACCGGCAGAACAATACGCTGCTCGTCTTCGGCCATGGCTGTTCCTATCGTCAGATGGCGGAACAATGGATGCGCGAGGAAGCGGACGAACCGCCGGAGATCATGGAGTTCGGATCGCTCGATGCGATCATGGGCTGCGTGGCGGCGGGGCTGGGACGCAGCCTCGTGCCGGAAGCGGCGGCCCGCGCCTCCATCTATGCGACCGGCATAAGGATCGTACCGCTCGGCCCCCGCTATGCGCGCGTGCCGACCTTTTTCATCCGGCGGCGCGACATGCCCGAAACACGCTCCATGAGCGAACTGCTTGCCCTGACGCGGGAAATGGGCACGGAGGGAACCGCCCCGCCCCGGCGAAAGAAAAAACAGCGCCCGGCGGCGTGATTCCTGCCGCAATTTTGCCCTCATTCGGATGGACCGTTATCATTACGGGTACTGAGAAAAACATTCGAGGAGGCGTCATGGCGATCCGCATCAGCCGACGTGACAACCGTTTTCCGACTTTTCATCCTTTCCTTGTCGCCGCCGCGCTGACCGTTGCGGTGCTCTTCCCTCTTGCCGCCCATGCCGAAGGCAAGGACGACGCCACGCCCCGCACCATCACGGTGAGCGGCCATGGCGAAGTGCAGGCCGAACCCGACATGGCCTCCATCCAGACCGGCGTGACGAGCGAGGCCGACACGGCCCGCGCGGCGCTGGACGCCAACACCGAAGCCATGCAGAAGGTGCTGGACGGGCTGAAGGAAATGGGGATCGCGGAGAAGGATCTGCAGACCTCGCAATTCTCGATCTATCCCGTCTATCGCAACGACAAGACCACCGACAACGCGCCGAAGGTCATCGGCTACCGGGTGACGAACCAGCTCGCCGTGATCGTCCGTGGTCTGACGAAGCTGGGCGACATTCTCGACAAGACCGTTTCTCTGGGCTCGAACCAGATGAACGGCATCCGCTTTTCCATCGACGAGACGGCAAAGCTCGAGGACGAAGCCCGCAAGGCCGCGGTGAAGGACGCGCTGCACAAGGCCAAGCTCCTGGCGGGCGCCTCCGGCGTGTCGGTGGGCCGTATCCTCACCATTCATGAAAGCGGCGGCTCCATGCCCTCGCCCGTCTATATGAAGGCCAGCATGATGGAAGCGCGCGACGCCTCCGTGCCGATCGCCGCGGGCGAGCAGACGGTGTCGGCCAATGTCTCGATGACGATCGAGATCGACTGAGGAACGTCTCGCTCTTCACCTCCCCCCTTGCGGGGGAGGTCGGCGCGAAAGCGACGGGTGGGGGAACGGCCTCCCGGCCTATCGCGAGGGCGGGCGCGTGGCGCACCACCCCCACCCAAACCCAACCCCACAACGGGGGGGGGGTTAAGTTTTAAGCGTAGGC
>CAYSVF010000583.1:0-1892 GCA_964434415.1 uncultured Parvibaculum sp. | reverse complement strand
GTCATGTGGCGAGAGGCGGTTTGCAAAGCAGCGGGTGACGGCTATAGTCCGCCGCAAATCGCGCTCCGGAGCCCCATTTATGAATCGGTTCCGGGCCCAGCCCTTGGGGAGTTTTCTATGGATCAGGCCGGCGGCTTTAACGAGTTTATGATCTCGATTTTTCCGTTCATCGCTCTTTTTGCGATCATGTATTTCCTTGTGCTGCGGCCGCAACAGCGCCGGGTGAAGGAACACCGCGAAATGGTGTCCAATGTCCGCCGTGGCGACACGGTCGTGACCGCGGGCGGGCTCGTCGGCAAGGTTACCAAGGTCGAAGAGAACGAAGTTCAGGTCGAAATTGCCGAGAATGTGCGCGTGCGCGTCGTGAAGACGACCATCAGCGAGGTCCGGTCCAAGTCGGAACCTGTGCCCGCGAACTCCAACTCGCCGTCCTGATCGCCACCTAAGAGCCGCTGCGCTGCGACCGGCGCCCGGGAGGGCGACCGTCACGGGTGCAAAGAGGGAGCGGAGCCCAGATGCTGCATTTCGAACGCTGGAAGATCATCCTCGTAGCACTTGTGTGCTTCGCAGGGTTTGCCTATTCGGCGCCCAATTTCTTTCCCAAGGACTCCTTGACCGATATGCCCGCCGGGCTGCCGGACAAGCAGGTCAATCTCGGTCTCGATCTGCGTGGCGGTTCCTATCTCCTGCTCGAGGTGGATATCGACGCGGTGATGAAGGACCGGCTCCAGTCGCTGGTCGGCGATATCCGCAAGGCGCTGCGCGACGAGGGCATCCGCTATACCGGACTTGGCGTGAAGGGCGATGTGGCGACCGTTCGCGTGACGGACCCCGCGCAACTCGACAAGGCGATGCAGCAGATCAGGGATCTGTCCACGCTTGTCGGCGGCGGCGGGTTCTCCGCCACGCCCACGCGCGACATCGACGTCACCAATCAGGGCAACCAGATTTCGGTGAAGGTGACCGAAGCGGCGCGTCTGGCGCGGCAGCGCTCGGCGATGCAGCAATCCATCGAGATCGTGCGCCGCCGTATCGATGCGCTCGGCACCACCGAGCCGGTCATCCAGCAGCAGGGCGCGGACCGCATTCTGGTGCAGGTGCCGGGCCTCAAGGATCCGGAAAATCTCAAGAACCTGCTCGGCCAGACGGCCAAGCTCACCTTCCGCCTCGTCAACAATTCCGCCAGCGCGCAACAGGCGATGCAGGCTGGCTCCGTGCCGGCGGGCTCGGAAATCCTCTATATGCAGGATAACGACAAGCAGCCCGTTCTGGTGGAACGCCAGGTCATGGTGGGCGGCGACCATCTCACCGATGCGCAGCCGGGCTTCGATTCCCGTACCGGCGAACCTGTCGTGAATTTCCGTTTCGACTCCACGGGCGCGCGACTTTTCGGCGATGTGACGAAAAACAACGTGAACCGGCCCTTCGCCATCGTGCTGGACGGCAAGGTGATCTCCGCGCCGGTCATTCGCGAACCGATTACCGGCGGGCAGGGACAGATCAGCGGCAGCTTCACCGTGGCGGAAGCCAATAATCTGGCCATCCTGCTGCGCGCAGGCGCCTTGCCGGCGCCGCTGCAGATTCTGGAAGAGCGCACGGTCGGTCCCGGCCTCGGCGCGGACTCCATCGCCGCGGGCGAAATCGCTTCGCTGATCGGCTTTGCCGCGGTCATCATCTTCATGGCGGTGACCTATGGCTTCTTCGGCGTGCTCGCCAATGTGGCGCTCATCATCAATGTGGCGCTGATCATGGGCGTGCTTTCGCTCCTGCAGGCGACGCTGACGCTCCCGGGTATCGCCGGTATCGTTCTCACCATCGGCATGGCGGTCGACGCCAACGTGCTGATCTATGAGCGCATCCGCGAAGAGCTGAAGGCCGGCAAATCGGTCATC